>JAISGL010000031.1 GCA_031263125.1 Opitutaceae bacterium
GTAGGCGAGCGCGGCGGGGGTGACGGTTTTGTTTTGCGCGTCGGTGAGCAAAACTTCGCCCGGTTTGCGCCATTCGCCGTCGGGCGCGACGGGCGCGGCGGATGCGCCGGACGCGGCGGGCGCGGCGGGCGTGACGGACGCGGCGGGCGTGGCGGGCGTGGCAGACGCGGTGGACGCGGCGGACGTGGCAGACGCGACGGGTGCGGCAGACGCGGCGGGCGGGATGGCGAGGAGCGAGCCGAATTGCGCCATCATGCGCAGCGTGTTGCTCGCGGGCGCGCCGCCGGGCACGCCGGCGGGCGGGGCAACGAACGCGCCGAGGGGCGCGGCAGCGAACGCGCCGGCGGGCGGGGCGAGACTGTATTCAAGATTTCGATACGCGGCGAGGTTGCCGTGGAGCACGAGCACGGCGCGGTCGAAACCGTCGCGGTCGGCGGGGATGCGCGCGCCGGCCTGGCGCGCTTTCGCGGTGATGGCGTCGAGGGCGTGTTGCAGTTGGGCAAACGAGAAACGTTTGCCGCCGTCGCCGTCGGCGGTTGTCAGGTGCGCGAGCGCGAGGAGTTCGGGTTGCGTGATTTCAAAGACGCGGTAATCGGCGGCGACCTCGGGACGGAAGGCGGCATCGAGGAGCCATTCGGCGGGTTCGAGCGCGCGTCCGGCGGCGTTGCGGACATTCTGGCGGCCTTGCAACCGGAGGAGCGTGGCGCGGGCGACGGTGTCGAGCGGCTTGCCGCGTCCGTCGGCTTTCACGTGCAGGCGCGAGAAACCGGCGATGTCGAAGGGCGTCGCGTTTTTTCCCGGACGGGATGATGCGGCGAGCCAGAGAGTGGCGGCGAAAAGCGCGGCAAGCGGGAGAATGTTCGGAAGAATCTTCGGGAAAATCTTCGAGAGGATGCTCGGGAAAATCTTCGGGAGAGCGCGCAGGAAAATATTCGGGAGGTGTTTCGTTTTTTTGGCAACTTCCTGTGCGCGTTGGAGGGCGGAACTCCGCGGCGGCGCCGCCGCCATCTCTGAATAACAAACGGCTCCCGCCGGCGTCGCGGAACTCCGCTTTCCAAAGTGAATCAGGCTGATCGAAAATTGCACAATCAGCCCGAGGCCCATCAGCGCGCAGGCGATGTAGGGGATGAGCCAGCCCGGATTGCTCACGACCTGGAGGACGGATTCGCCGGCTTCGGCGCGCATCTGGTATTGGTAGAAGGCGAGTCCGCCGTGGCGCAACGGCGCGTTCATGTGGATGCGCACCTCGCGGCCCGCCGGGTCGCCGGGGGCGCGGAGGAGCACGAGGCTGGCGTAATTTTTCGGGATGCTGGAGCCGGCGTAAACGTCGTGCGTGACCTTGAGGAGCGTGAGCGAAAAATCGGTGTGGCGTCGCGCGGGGCGCAGTTCCATGCGCCAGTGGCGTCCGGCGCAGTCGAAGATTTGCGGCTCGCCGAGTTGCGAGGAGAGGAGCCATGTCTGGGGCGGTTGTGGCGGTTGGGACGGGAGGGACGGTTGGGGCGGTTGGAGCGGAAGAGACGGTTGGGGCGGAAGGGGCGCGAGGGCGGTGTTTTGCGGGGCGGAGATTTCGACGTAGACGGCGGGCTGGTTGGATTCGTTTTGCCGCCACGTCGGCGAAACCGGGACGGCGAGCACGCGCCGGCCGATGCCGTCGGTCGCGGTCGGAAGCGAGGCGAAGCGCGGGTCGGAACCGGGGCGCACGAGAACGGCGTTCCGGTAGTAGGCGCGGATAGTGACGCGAAACGGCAGCGCGCCGCCGCCATCGGCGCCGCCGTCGCCACCGTCGCGCAGGTCGAACGGCGCGGCAGGTTTCGCGCGGGCGAGGATGTTTTCGGGAATCGTGATGGCGTTGTCGTGCGCGGCGGACACGGCGAACGCGGCGGCGTTATCGTGCGCAGCGGACGCAGCGGGCGCGGCGGCGTTGTCGTGCGCAGCGGGCGTGGCGTCGATGATCGCGAGTTCGTAACGGTGAAAGCTCTCGGAGTAGTTTTTTGTTTCACCCTCGCGCAGGCGCATCTGGTAGTCCTCCTGCATGAAGCCGTTCAAAAATCCGCCGGCGAGAAGCAGGACCAGGCCGGCATGCGTGAGCCAGACGCCGCAATTTTTCCAGGCGAACGTGAAGCGGCAGACAAACGCGGCGGCGAGGTTGAGAAAGAGGAGCGCGCCGATGGTGCAGCCGCCGGGAAAAACCGGAACGGGAAAGCCCCCGACGAAGTGGATTACGATGAAAGTGTGAAACCACTTTTGCTGGATGCCGAGCACACCGAGCGTGCGCTGGTCGAGCGTTGCGAGAAACACGAGCGCCATCGAAAGCACAAGCAGCCAGACGGTGAGTTTGGACGAGGTGAAAAAATCGACGAACGACTGCCAGACTGCGCGCATGATTTTATGTTTTTTGGCCGCGGATCACGTGTAACCCGTGACCGGAAGAAAAAACACGATGATTTTGAAAAAGGCAATGAAGGCTTCCCTCCCGGCGGCGGCGGTTCCGGCGGCGCGCGAACATTTACCGGGAATTTATATGCAATGATATGTTGGGAGATTCTTCGATATTTTTAATGCAAGGAGCCGTGACGGTTTGGTTCTTCTTTTTGCCCGGGCAGTGCTTGCGCTGCGTCGTTTTTTTTCAGCCCGCCGCTCCGGGCGCGCGCATCCGTGCTGCGATTCATTTCGACAAAAAAATCTTTCCCCCGCCCCTTCACCATGACAAAACACGCACCCGTGCCCGCCGAAATCGCCAAAAACAAAAATCGCCCGTCCGCCGCCCGGGAAAACCAAAGCGGCCCCGCGATCCCTGTCGCCATCGACCGGCTCGCCAACGCCATCGCGCAACGCCACCCCGCGCGCGACAAAATCCTCCTCCTCGGCATTGCCAACGGCGGCATTGCCCTCGCCCGCCGCCTCGCCGCCAAAATCCCCGGCTCGCGCCCCGGCGTCCTCGACATCTCCTTCCACCGCGACGACATCGGCCGCCACCCCATCCCCAAGGAATTCGCCCCCACCCACATCCCCGGCGACGTCAACAACGCCAGCATCGTCCTCGTCGACGACGTCCTCCAATCCGGCCGCACCATCAACGCCGCCCTCAACGAAGTCTTCGACCACGGCCGCCCCGCGCGCGTCGAACTCGCCATCCTCGTTGACCGCGGCGGACGCCGCCTCCCCATCGCCGCCGACTACACCGGCCTCCGGCTTGCCGCCACCGAAACCGAAAAAATCCGCATTCACATCGACCCCGAAAACCCGTCGCTCGACACCCTCGAAATCACCGAAACCGCCAAACGCTAACCACACCCTTCCGCCGTTCCACCACCCAGCCCTTCCACCATTCCACCATTCAGCCTTTCAGCCCTTCAGCCCTTCAGCCCTTTTCCCACCATGCCCTGGACTCGCAAAGACCTCATCACGCTCGAGGAACTCTCCCTCGACGAAATCAACCAAATCCACGCCACCGCCGCCGCCTTCAAAAAAATCCTCGGACGCAGCGTGAAAAAAGTCCCCGCCCTGCGCGGCAAGACCATCATCAACCTCTTCCTCGAACCGAGCACGCGCACCCGCATCTCGTTCGACATCGCCGCCAAGCGCCTCAGCGCCGACGTCATCAGCTTCGACGCCTCCGCCAGCTCGACGACGAAAGGCGAAACCCTCCGCGACACCGCCGAAAACATCCGCGCCCTCGGAGCCGACATGATTGTCCTCCGCCACGCCGCCTCCGGCTCGCCCCACTACCTCTCCAAACGCCTCGACATCCCCGTCATCAACGCCGGCGACGGCGCGCACGCCCACCCCACGCAAGGTCTCCTCGACACCTTCACGATGCGCGAACACCTCGGCACGCTCAAAGGCCGCAAAATCGTAATCCTCGGTGACATCCTCTTCAGCCGCGTCGCCCGCTCCAACATTCACGCCCTGAAAAAATTCGGCGCCGACGTCACCCTCGTCGGCCCCTCGACCCTCGTCCCGCGCCACTTCACCGCCCTCGGCGTGAAAGTCAGCCACGACCTCCGCGCCGCCCTCGCCGACGCCGAAGTCGTCATGCTCCTCCGCATCCAGCACGAACGCCAGGCCACGGGCTTCTTCCCCTCGCTCGGCGAATACACAAGCATGTTTGGCCTCAACAAAACCCGCGCCGGCTGGCTGAACCCCAAAGCCCTCATCATGCACCCCGGCCCGATCAACCGCGGCGTCGAAATCGACAACGACCTGGCCGACGGTCCCAACAGCGTGATCCTGGAACAAGTCACCAACGGCATCGCCGTGCGCATGGCGGTGTTGTATCTCTGCTCGGGCGGCCAGCCCGAAAACGTCATCGCCAGTTCAGACTAAGAAAAATTTTCGATTTTCGATGATGATGTCGCTTCGCTCGGTACTCGATTTTCGATTGCGCGCTACCGCGCGGTTCCGAAATGAAAGTGGAGCGGCAGCTCCCAATCGAAAATCGAAAATCCAAAATCCAAAATTCCCCCACTGCCTCTCCCGCTCCCGCCCACCAACCACCTTCAACCACACACACCACTCACCACACACCACTCACCATGCCACCCATTTGGATCCAAAACGCCCGCATCATCGACCCCGCCGTCAAACGCGACGCCACCGGCGACCTCTGCGTCAACGACACCGGCAAAATCGTGCCCACCCTCTCCGCCGCCGCGAAAAAACGCGCCCGCAAAATCGACGCCGCCGGCCTCATCGCCTGCCCCGGCCTCGTCGACATCCACGTCCACTTCCGCGAACCCGGCCAGACGCACAAGGAAACCATCGCCACCGGCAGCCGCGCCGCCGCCGCGGGCGGCTTCACCACCGTCGTCTGCATGCCCAACACCACGCCCCCCGCCGACAACGCCGGCACCATCCAGGCGATCAAAGACGCCGCCGCCCGCGACGCCATCGTGCGCGTCCACCCCACCGGCTGCATCACCACCGGCATGAAAGGCCAGGCCCTCGCCCCCATCGGTTCGCTCAAACGCGCCGGAGTCGTCGCCATCACCGACGACGGCGACTGCGTGCAATCCAACGCCCTCATGCGCTCCGCCGTCGAATACGCCAAAATGTTCGACCTCCCCGTGATGGACCACTGCCAGGACCACACCCTGACACAAGGCGCCGTCATGAACGACGGCATCATGTCCACGCGCCTCGGCCTGCGCGGCTGGCCGCACGCCGCCGAGGACATCATCGTCTCGCGCAACGTCATCCTCTCGCACTACACCGGCGCGCACATCCACTGCCAGCACATCTCCTCGAAATACTCCGTCGAACTCCTCCGCCGCGCCAAGTCGCGCGGCGTGCGCATCACCGCCGAGGCGACCCCGCACCATATCGCCCTCACCGACGCCGCGCTCGGGCACTACGACACCCACTACAAAATGAATCCGCCCATCCGCACCGAGGAAGACCGCCTCGCGATCATCGACGGCCTGCGCGACGGCGCGATCGACATCATCGCCACCGACCACGCCCCGCACACCGATTACGAAAAAGACCGCGAGTTCGACAACGCCCCCAACGGCATCCTCGGCCTCGAAACCGCGCTCCCCGTCACGCTCGACACGCTCGTCCGCGAATCCAGGTTTGCTCTCCCCCACGTCATCGACCTGATGACGCGCAAACCCGCCCGACTCCTGAACCTCCCCGCCGGCACCCTCGCCGAAGGCGCGGCTGCCGACATCTGCCTGTTCGATCCCGATGAAAAATGGCACTACGACGCAAAAAAAGGTTTTAGCAAATCCGCCAATTCCCCCTGGCACGCCCAAACCCTCACCGCCCGCGTCAAATACACCATCGTCAGCGGGCGGGTGGTATTCGAGAATGGGAAAATAAAATAAAAATCCGACCAACGGATTGCGTGATTGTGTGATTGTGTGACACGGGCTGCAACCCGTGTTCCCAATATCCCGCAAAACCGCCCATCTCATTGCCGCACTCCGCATCCGATGGACGCAAATATTCCAGTGTGCAATTGCGGAAGGTAGCAATCAAGTGACCGACCCGGAGCGGAAGCAAAGGGAGAGCGCCGAAGGG
>JAISGL010000062.1 GCA_031263125.1 Opitutaceae bacterium
GCCAGCACGACGATGACCGGTTGCGTGCCCTTTAACAAATAGTGCAGCACGTCTTTTTCGATTTGGCTGTGAAAGCCGCTCATCACGCACACGCCGCGCTCGCGCTGCTCCACCGCCCAATCGTAGCATTTCAAGACCGCCGCCGCCGGAACCTTGCGACTGCACAAAAACGCCGTCTTGGGATGGGAAAGCAGCGTTTCGTTGCCTAACCGCGCATAAATGCGCGGCACAGAACTTGGCGCGGAGAGCAGGTGGCTCATGGCGATGCAGTGGCGTAAGCGTTGTGCCCGCCATTCATGGCGAGTTGCTCCGCACATTGGTTCAGGAAGAGGCAGGTTTCGCGGCTGATTTTTTCCTCTTCAATGCCGGGCGAAAGGATGAGCAGGCGGCCTTCGCAACAGAGGTCGAAATACTTGCCCTTGGGTTTGTAAAGCGGCGGGAAGGGCGCCGATTTAAGAACAATAACGGTGCCGGCGGAGGCTTCGAGAATGGCGAGTGCGATTTCTTTTTCGCCGGGTGAGATAAACGGCGAGACAATGACCACGCCTTGGGCGGCTTCGCGCAGAATTTCGGTTTTCAACGCAGCGATTTCAGCGGCGAGGGCACTGCGGGAGACGCGGACGGCGCGTTTTTCGGGGCGGTCGAGAAGGAAGCGGTTGCCGTAGCCGGACCAAGCGCCGGCAGACCGCCTATAAATGGGCGTCACGGCACTTGCCTCCGGTCTCTCATTGCAAGCGCCGTGTCCGCCATTCATGGAAAGGGTGGGCAGGCACGGGTGCCGCAGGCGTGCGATGGCGCGGAAGAGGTCGGGGTGCGTTTTTTTCAGGCAGTAGCGGCGGGGGTTGTCTTGGATGTAGTGCGTGTAGGCGGCAAGGGAACCGGCGCGCCAGACGATTTTGTCGTTGTAGCCCTTTTCCCAAACTTGGAGCGCGACGTTGCCGGTGGCTTTGCGGAGAGCGGAGGTGACTTGCGCCTTGAAGGCGTGGATGGGGACGCCGATGTGAAATGGCAGCGGTTCGCGGACGCGCAGGATGCCGTGGATGTGGTCGGGCATTATGGAGAGCGTGGTGGCGGAGATTTGCGGGTAATCTTTTGAAATGGTGCGCCAGAGCTTTTCGACGGTGCGGCCGGCGCCGGAAAGGTGGGTGCGGGTTTCGGAACAGGTGCCAAAGAGCGGGCGGCGGGGCGCGGTGACGAGGGTGATCATATAGAAGAACGGAGCGCGGTAATCGTGTCCGAAACAGCGACGGTGCTGGTGGCGGCTGGCAAGCGGGAGACGGCAGGAAGCGACGGCGGTGGCGGTTTGCATGGCGGATAGTGCGGCACGGGGGCGGAGCGAAAGCAGGCGTAGCTATTCGTTGGCGGCACCGGTGCTTTCGTTTGTGCCGGTGATGACGGTTTGGGCGATGTGCTCTTCGATGGCGGCGTAAACTTCTTCCGGATTTTCGCATTGGTATTTTAGGAAAATACGGTCGCTTTGGTCTGTGATGTGCCAGAGTTTGGAAGTGTTGTAAGTGCCAACATTCTTGCCGGCGTTGAGTTTGAATTGCACCGTGCTTTCAAGTTCGTTTTCAAATTGTGCGGCAAGTGATAATAACAGCGCCTTGTCTTTGGCGGAGATTTTTTCAAACGGGACTTTGAAGGAAACAATGTCGTCTTTGGTAACGTCAAATTCATCGCCGAAAGTAAGCCAGTGGGAAAAGAAAACTTTCCCATTTAGGAAGAGTAACGCGAGTTGTTTTGTATCTTCTGAGTTTAGGGAAAATGAGCTAACCTTGCTTTGCGGAATTTTCTTGCTCCTCCCGTCGAAACACGGTGCCGGCGCGGGACTTACAGCGATCCAATTGTAGGCAGATTGTTTGAAATACAACTTGTGTTTTGAAGTGCGGGTTTCGTTCATTTCAAGCGGAATGCCTTTGGCAGTAGTGAAGTAATTCGCGAGAGCGGTATCATTGAACATTGGAATGACACCGTCGAAAGCGAAAGGTGTGTATTTCAATTTGCTGATTAACTGTTTTCGTCCTTCTCCAAACCATCGGTGGAGGCGCGTTGTGTAGAAGTGTTTCCCGGTTTTGGTGCTCTTTTGTTTTTCGAGAAGGAAGATGCAATTGCGGACGCGAACATCGCCGGAAAAGAGACCGGCAGGAATGCGTCCGTAAAAAGAAACCCAAGCATTGGCAGCGTGTGCTTTTAGGAGTGCGCGGACGTCTTTAAAGTTTTTGCTGAACGCCAAACTATGCATAACGATAAAGCCGAAGCGGGAGTTTTCATTCAACAATTGCAAGGCGCGGCGAGTGACAAAGCCATAGAGGTCGCCACAGGAAAACTCTGGAGTTGGAGGCAAGTAATTTATTGCGGAAGCGCGGACATACGGTGGGTTTCCGATAATGATATCGAATCCACCGCGTCCTTGTAGTATTTCATAAAACTCTGAGAACCAATGAAACGGCTGATGCGTTTCCAGCCATTTCTCATAAGATAGGCTACTATTTTTGCATAACAGATGATTGAGTTCGTCGTTGAGGGCGCGGAGGCGGGCGTTCAAGTCGTCCTTGGCTTGCTTGAAAGCGTCGTGCCTTTCGTCGTTGCCGCCGGAGAGTTGGATTTGTTTGTAGCGGGTGAAGGCGCGGGCTGTCATTTCGCATTTTTCTTCGATGGCGGCGCGCTGATTGGTCAGGTCGAGTTCGGTGGCGAAAGCGTCGTCGAGTTCCTGTTTTGTGGCAAAGCCGACGAGGGTGTTGCCGGCGCGGATATTGAAATCCATGTCGGGTAGGGGTTCGAGGCCGTAATTGGGTTTGCGGCGGTCGGGGTCAACGGTGGAGACGAGTTTCAGGAAGAGACGGAGTTTGGCGATTTCCACGGCTTCTCGCATAATATCAACGCCGTGGAGATTATTTAGGATGATGGATTTGTAGATGAAATACTGGCGATTCGAGTGGGCGGGTAAGCGGACATTTTTGAGGGTTTCGCGGAAGTCGGGGAATTTGCGCGTTTCGCCCGCGCGGTCAGCGTCGGCGACAAATGCCTCCATGCGTTGAAGGGCGGCTTCGTAGAGCGGTTCGAGAATATTTAGGGCTGCGAATAAAAACGCGCCGGAGCCGCATGTGGGGTCGAGGATGGTGGCAGCGGGAAGGCGCTTCCAAAAGGCGCGGAGAAATTCGAGGTCGCCGGTGTTTTCGACGGCGTCCTGCGCGAATTGGCGGATGTCGAGGTTGTGGGTGATGAAGTCGTTTATCGCGGTGATTTCCCCGGCGGCGATTTTGGCACGGACAGATTCGAGGCGTTTGCGGCGGTCAACCACTTCCCTCCAAATCTCCGTGGGCAGCGCGTATTCGGACGGTGCGGGGCGGTTCCAATGCGTTCGTTTGGAGACATCGGCGAGACCGGCGGCGATTTCCAGCGGCATCGGTTTGTCCGCGCCGTGGAGCATGGCGGGATAAATGTAGCGGTCGGGATTGGCGCGCAGCACGTCCGCGCCGACCATGCTGCGCGCGGGTGCATTATTCGCGTCGCCAAACAAGAACGGGATGATGCAATTTTTCGCGATGTATTCCGTGATGTCCTCCTTGGTGTAATAGGCACCCATCGCGGCGCGGTCGTTGATGTATTTTTCAAAGATGTAGCCGAGGACATCGGGATTGATTTCTCTGCCGGAAGCATCGGGACGCGTATCGAGGTGCCATTCCCACTGGTCGAAAAAGGCGAAGAGTTTTTCAAAGGCATCGTCGGGGATGGCGATGGCGGTGTGGTCGCGCTCAAGTTCGTGAATGTCGAAGAGACCGCCGTTCAAATAAGGGATGTCGCCAAGCATGGTGCGGAGCTTTCCCTTGTTTTCGTGTGGCGAGCCGAGTCCGTCGTGAAAAAGGACGAGCAGAAAGTCGCGGTAAAATGAATAAAACCTGTCCGCGCCGTGATTTTGGCGGGATTCCGCGAGTTTGTTGTTGAGATAGTTTTTGTCGTTGTTGAGGAATCCACGCTTTTGAATGAAGTAGCAAAACATCAGGCGATTGAGCATGAGCGAAGCATACCACGCACGGTCTTTTTCGGTAGCGATGCCTGTGATTCCCCTAGCGAAGGTGTCATGTTCTTTTTTGAAAAAATCGTAGAAGCGTTTGGTGATGCGTTCGGTGTTTTGCTGGAGATTGCTGATGACGCGCTGCCGGACGTCCATGATGGTGATGGCATCCTCCTCATCGAGAGCGAATACCATGCCGGAGGCGCGTTGATACAGCAATTCCGGGTCTTGCGCCCTGTGCCAGCGGGTTTCGGAAACCCGCGCCGGTTTGCCCGACTCGCGGACGACAAGCTGCCAGATTTGCTCGGTGGCGCCGTCGGTGTAAATTATGAGGTGTTCGTGAAACAATTTTTCCACGGCGATTTCGATTTTGCGGCGCATGGCATAATCGGGAACAGACGGGCATTTCAAAACGTGGAAGCCGTTTTTCTGGACAATGGGCGCAAGCGCGAACGCGATGTCGTCGATCTTGACGGTTTGCCTAGGCGTGGCGTCATTATCCCACCCCATGTGGTTGAGCAAACCGTGAAAATCAAACGCACGAATGTATTTGGAGAACTGTTGCTTGGTGAGTGTTGTCATGAGGAAAACGGAAGGGTTATACAATGCCGAGCGAACAGATGAGTTGCGGGCCGGAAGCCGCGTCGGGAGCATCGGACGAAAGGATGAGTTTATTGTCTTCGCGCAGAGTTTTGACGAGTTCCGCCAGGTGCTCATCCCCGACGCCAGCCTTCAGTTGCGAGCCGATCACATCGCGGGCGTGCTCGGTGAGCGTGCCTTTGAAAATGTCGTCGAGAGCGCGCTTGAGTGTGTCGTCGTGAAACAGGGTTTCCTTATTGGTATTATAAAATCGTTCCAAGCGCACATAGACGCGGTATTTGACGCCGGTTTTGCGCCCGAGCGTGCCACCGGTGGCCTTGATTTCCTCGCCGATGGCGGCGACGGCTTTGCGGACAAGCGCGTGGTGGTTTTCGGCGCGTTGCGCGGCGGGTGTCTCCGGCGCGCACTCGGCGGCTCGGAGGATGGCGTATTGCGATTGCGTGATTGTGGCGCCGACGGCGTCGAGTTGGGCGAGCATGTCGTTGTCGTCGGCGGTGCGAGTATAAACAATGACGCCGGTGGCGACGTGAACGCCGCCCGCGGAACTTAATGCGGCGCTGGCGTTTTTTGCAGAATAGACGACATTGGGAAGCGCGGGGATGGTTTTTGCCAAACCGGGGTTTTGCTCGATGGCGTTTTTCCAGATTTGCCAGGCGTAGGAGGCGAGGTCCACCTCGGCGTCGGAATCGTCGTCAAGGATGCCCGATTTTTCGTTATACAAATCGAGCAGGTTCACATCGTCCTTGTCGAAAAATTGCTCGTCGGCGCCGATGACTTGCGCATTTTCTCGGATGCGCCGTCGCAGTGTGCCACGAAGGTTGATAATCGCCTCGATGCCGTCCGCCGGGAAAAAAGAATAGCAAAGGATTTCGTGGCTTTTCTGGCCGATGCGGTCAACGCGCCCGGCGCGTTGTATAAGCCGGATGATAGCCCACGGCAGGTCGTAATTCACTATAATATGGGCATCCTGAAGATTCTGCCCTTCGGACAAAACATCGGTGCTGATGAGCACACGCAATTCGCCACCGTATTTTGCGAGGTCGTCCCTGCGGTTGCTTTCAGGACTGAAACGCCACGCTTTTTCGGTAGGATTTTCATCTGCTCCAGAAACGCATTCCACGGATGATATGCCGCGTGTTTTCAGTTGTTCGGCAAGGTATTCGGCGGTGTCGGAGAATTGCGTGAAAACGAGGATTTTTTCGTTGGGATGTATTTTTGAAACGAGGCGGGTGAGCGCACCCAATTTTTTATCCTCGGCTGGCTTCCACCCTCCGGCGGCGTTGAGGCCGCCGAGAATGTTGAGGAGTTGTTGGGCATCGGTGAGCAGATGTTGTTTCAACGTTTTTTTGAAAATGCCGCCTCGAAACCAATCGAATTTGTCCTTGTGGCCGGCAGATGAATAGAGCGTGTAAATGTCGGCGGCTTGTTTGCGATAGGCGACTTCGTCAGCGAAGACATTCTGGCGAAGTTTTGCCTCGGAAAGCGTCTCCTCGGAGTCGGGGTCGGCGTCGTCAAGAATGTCATTCAAATCCTGCGGCGCATTTTTTGCGATTGGCAGCGGCAGTTTGTTTTCGAGCGCGTGAACGAAAACCAGATTGCGGACGATGTGACGTTGCAGGGAGAGCAGGAACGCATAGCCACCGCTTTCGAGGCGCTTGAAAAGATTGGTGCGACAAAAGCCCATGAGCCGCCGCCCGGCGCGGTTGAGTTTGCCGGCGAGTGTTTGTTCGTCGGGAGAGAGCGGCGGATTGGGATTTTCGGCGAGGTATTGTTGCAAGCCGTAGCGCGGCAGCCGCAAGTCACCGACGGCGGTCACCACCGCCGGTGAATAAAGGCGGGCGTATTGATCGTTCGGCGAAAAATCGTAGGAAATCCTTTTCGGAACGCGGTCGGGAAAATAAGAGCGCGAGCCATCCGGGAATGTAAGGTATTTCCGATTGTCGGAGGCGTCGGTGCGCGCGTAGTGTTGTTTGATAAAACTGCGTGTGCGGCGGACAAGATAGAGACGCATGAGTTCGCGCCAGTCGTCCGTTTTTTCGCTGCGCTCAAAGGCGCGGATGCTGCGCGGCGGCGTGTCGGGATGGTTGGCAGCGAAATTGACGGCGCCGCCGATGGCCTCGATATAACGTTCGGGTGCGATGCCGATGTCGGCGTCGTCGCTTATGAAAAGACGGAGTTGGGCGGATAGGTCGTTGTAGGTTTTGTTATAGGGCGTGGCGGAAAGCAGAATGACGCGGCTTTCGTTTTGTTCGACGTAGGATTTGAGCGCACTATAGCGGCGGCCCTCGCGGTTGCGCAGGTTGTGGCTTTCGTCAACGATGACGAGGCGGTAGCGGCGCTCGTCGGGAAGCTGGTTCTGGGCGCGGCTGAGAGAGATGACTTTCGCGTGAAGCTGGTAGCGGTGGACGTAATCCTCCCACATGCGGATCAGGTTTTTCGGGCACACAATCAGCGTCTCCCAGCCGAAGTCGTCTTCGAATAATTTTGCCAGCGCGGATGCCGTGATGGTTTTGCCGAGGCCGACAACATCGCCGAGCAACACACCGCCGCGCTTGTGCAAATGTCGCGCCGCGACCAACACCGCCTTTTCCTGAAAATCCAGCAGCTCGTTTTTGAAAACACGCGGTAATCTGAACTCGCTGATGCCGCTGCGCGCCTCACGGGAAAGATGCCACGCGGTTTTCAGATAAATATAATATGGCGGAAGCGATGCCTCCGACGCCCATGACTCTTCTATAATCGCGGCAAGTTCGTTTGTAATATCCAGCGACCAACGGGCGTCCCAGTGCTCGTCGAACCACGCGGCAAGTTTTTGCGCGGCGTCCTGCTCAAGGACGTCAATATTCAATTCGCCCTGTTTTGAAAGGCCGGCGAGCGTGAGGTTGCTGCTGCCGAGAAAACCGCAGAGCGGGCAGGTTTGGAGCGAGCGATGGACAAGATATAATTTTGCGTGAAGCGGAAATTCGAGGTGCAGCTTGACGGCGAGTTTTCCGTGTTTCAACTGGCGGCAAAGCTGCCGCAACGCGGTTTCGTCCGAATTGGTTGGAATGCCAAGCGTCAATTGCTCGCGAAATTCGCGGGCCAGTTGCTTTTTGATTTTATTGGCCGTGGCATTGTCCATCGGCGGCGGGGCGCTGGCCGAATATATTTCCCGCGTTATTTCCTCCGGCGGCTTTTGCATTCCGACAAGCAAACGGCAGACGCGATAAGCGTGGGCGCCGTTTTCCAACACTTCCGCGCCCGGGAGGTTTTCCACGGCGTCGGCGATGTTTTTCCAACCGCGAAGATTAAAATACCCCGTGCAAAAATCGGCGCGGGTTGCTTGTTCGTCCGGATTCAGCGCGGCCTTGAGTCCATCAAGAAGCCGCTGCTCCTGATTGTCATAAATCGTCGGCATGGCAAAGGGTCGCGCATGCCTTTGCCGATGTCTGCGGAAGCTCTTTTTGCGGGAGATTCCAAGGTGCCCTAACGAAAAGGGACGCATCTACTTGCGTCCGCCAACGGGCACCTGGAATGGCCCACAAAGAGAACGCTTTCAACGCGCCCCAATGAGACGCATTTCCAGCGCGGCCTCTTTGTCTCGAAATTTTCCAGGTTTCGTTGGCGACAGCAGCCGAAGCTACGCGAAATTAAACTGTGGTTGGCAGGTTAGGACGGAGGTGATGAGGGTTGATATGTTGCAGAGTCCACTGGTTTTTCCGTCAGGAAACCAGCGGAGGAATAAAAGGTGCCAAGGCGTGATGAGGACTCAAGGTAAATCTGAAGAAAAGCAGAGACACAAAAAGGGGCAGGAAAAAGTAGAAAGGGGGCAGGGCGATGTTTGTTGATTTTTTGAAATGCAAACCATCCCAGACTCAAAACCACAAGGCAAACGCACACACTGGGCGCACACACTGGGCGCGCCATCCAACTGTTACACTGGCGGTTGAGAGGCGTATTCTTTCCAGGTGATTCCCGCGCGGATTGCGTCGGCCATTTGCACGAAGGGGCGCATCGCGGCGACGTCGTGCATGCGCACCATGCGCGCGCCTTGCTGGATGCCCCATACGAGCGTGGCGGCGGTGCCGTCTTCGCGGTCGGTCGGTATTTGTTTTTTCAATACGCGCCCGATGGTCGATTTTCGCGACGTGCCGAGAAGCACCGGATAACCAAGCGCGACCAGTTGCGACAGATTTTTCAACACTTCGAGATTCTGCGCGGCGTCTTTTGCGAAACCAAAACCCGGGTCCGTCCAAATCTGCCCCGCGTCGACACCGGCTGAACGCATTGCGTCGATCGACGTTTGCAGGTCGGCGAGCACATCGGGCCAGAAATCCGTGTAGTCGGGCGCGGGGCGGTTGTGCATGAGGATGATCGGACAGCGCAACTCCGCCACGACGCGTGCCATCGGCGGCGGATCAGCCTGGGAGCGCGGGCATTTTTGCTTGCGTTGCGCATTCGGAAGATCAGACGCGGGCGTTTCGCGGGCAGAGATGCCCGCGCTCCCAGGGTGCGGCATCGTGTCGCTAAAATCTCTCGCGCTTCCAGTGTGCGGCAATGTGTCATCAAAGGCTCTCGCGCTACCAGGGTGCGGCATCGTGTCGCTAAAACTTCTCGTGCGCTCAGGGTGCGGCAATGTGTCACCAAAGTCTCTCGCGCTCCCAGGGTGCGGCATCGTGTCACCAAAACTTTTCGCGCTCCCAGGGTGCGGCATCGTGCCGCCAAAACCTCTCGCGCGCCCAAGGTGCGGCATCGTGCTACCAAAAACTCTCGCGCTACCAGGCTTCGGCAGTGTGTCACCAAAAACTCTCGCGCTACCAAGGTGTGGCAGGGTGTCGCCAAAACCTCTCCACACGTCGTTGACCATGTCGGCGCCGGCGCGCACGGCGGCGCGGGCGACGCCTGCCTTGTAGGTGTCCACCGAAATGGGCGCGGCGGGAAACGCGGCGCGCACGGTCTCGATTACGGGCAACACACGGGCGATCTCCTCCGCTTCGCTCACGGCGGCGTGGCCCGGACGCGTCGATTCGCCGCCGATGTCGAGCACGTTGGCGCCGGCGGCGAGCAACTCACCGGCGCGCGCGGCGGCGGCTTGGGGCGAGGTGAGTTTTCCGCCGTCGGAAAACGAGTCGGGCGTGATGTTGATTATGCCCATGATCAGCGTGCGCGACGCATCCGGCAGAGCGCGTCCGTGCGGACTTTGCCATTGCGGTTTTTCCGGGTGGATTTCGTTTTCCATGAATGAAGGCAGTGTGCGCGTTATCGTCCGGCCCGCAAATGTGCAATCAGCGCCGCCGTCCCCGCGGCCATGCTGATGCGCGGGGTGTAGCCGAGGTCACGTCCCGACGCGGTCGTGTTGAACCAGTGATCCTTCGCAAGCTCCGCGGCGACGAAACGCGTCATGGGCGGCTCGCCGCGCAATGGGAGCACGCGCCACGCCGCTTCGCAACACGCGCCGAGCGCGGACGCGGCGCGGAGCGGGATGCGGCGCGTGATTGGTTTTTCGCCGAGCGCGGCGAGGAGGTTGTTGATCCAGTCCCAGAGGACGACCGGTTCGTTGTTGGTGATGAAATAGGCGCGGCCTGCGCATCGGGAAATGTTTTGCTCCGCGAGCAGGTGGGCGTCGGTGGCGTTTTCGACATGCACCATGTCCACGCGGTTGCGCCCCGTGCCGACGATGCGGAGGCGTCCGGGGCGCGCCTGCGCGAGCACGCGCGGGATGAGGTGCGGGTCGTCGTTGCCCCATATCAAATGCGGACGCAGCGCGACGGTGCGCAGTCCGGGCGAGTTGGCGGCGAGCACTTCGCGCTCGGCGGCGGCTTTGGTGAGGGCGTAGGGGCTGGGGCAGCGGGTGGTGAGCGGGAGGGATTCGTCGGCGCCGGCGAGGTTGCGTCCGTTGTAGACGACGCTCGGCGTGCTCGTGTGGACAAAGGTGCGCACGCCGTGCGCGCGGGCGCTCGCGAGGAGCGCGCGGGTGCCGAGCACATTGGCGCGGAAAAAGTCGGCGTAGCGTCCCCACACGCCGACTTTGGCGGCAACGTGGAACACGGTGTGGATGCCCGCGCACGCGTCGCGAAGCGCGCCGGCGTCGTCGAGCGAGGCGGTGATGAAGCGCACGCCGCGTCCGGCGAGATCGGGCGCGGCGCGTCGCGCGAGGATGGTGACGGGGCGGTTTTGCGCGAGCAGTCGGTCGACAATATGGCGACCGAGGAAGCCGGTGCCGCCGGTGACGAGCGTGGAGGAAAGGGCTGAAGGGCTGAAGGGCTGAAGGGCTGAAGCGGCGGTGTGTGGCATGGTGTGTTTTTCAGTCTTTCAGCTTTTCAGCCCTTCAGCTTTTCAGCTTTTTGCCCCGACGCCCATTTGGCGAGTGCGAGGCGGTGGATTTTGGCGTTGTGGCGCACGTCCACGGGAAAACGGGGGTGGAAGTGGAAGCGTGTGATGGTTGCCGTGTGCGGGTGCGCGACGGCGAGCGCGCGGAGTTCGGCGGCGAACGCGGCGCGGTCGTGGTTTTTATCGACGGGCTGGATTACGATTGCGGGGACTTGCGAGCCGCGGGGGCCGAGGCCGATGAGCGCGCAGCGGGCGACTTGCATGTGCGGGCGGAAAACCTGTTCGCATGGTTCGGTGTGGAGCGTGCCCGCGGGGGTTTCGACGCGTTCGGCTTTGCGTCCGCAGAAAAAGAGACGTCCGGCGGTGTCGAGACAGCCGGTGTCGCCCATGCGGTGCCAGATGGCGGAGCCGTCGCGAATTTTGGCGGCGGCGGTTGCATCGGGATGATCGTCGTATTGTTTTGTGACGGCAGGGCCGGTGACGATGATTTCGCCGATTTCACCGGGGGGCAATTCGCGTGCGTCGGCGAGCGTGGCGATGGGTGCGTCGGTGATGGCGATGATTTTGATTTGGATTTCGGGCGTGGCGCGTCCGACGCAGGCGCCCGGCGGCGGCGCGTCCCGGCATGGCAGTGAGGCGATTTCGTCGCCGTTGACCGAGCTTACGGGGAGGCATTCGGTCGCGCCGTAGGGGCTGTGGAGTTTTCCGTTGGGAAGGATTTTGCGCGCTTTTTCCCATAGCGCGGCAGGCACGGGCGCGCCGGCGCAGAGCACGCGCTTCATGCTTGGGAGCGTGATGTTGTTCGCGATGCAGTGGTCGGCGATTATGTTCCAGAGTGTGGGCGAGCCGAAGGAGTTTGTGACTTTTTCCCGCTGGATCGCCCGCACGATTTTCGCCGGATCGAGTGTCGCGGGACGGCTTGGGTCAATTTCCGGGACGATGGTCGTCATGCCGAGCGCGGGAGCGAAAAGCGCGAACACGGGGAGCATGGAGAGATCGACTTCGCCGGGCGGGATTTCGTACGTGGCGCGAATCGAGCGGACTTGCGCCTCGAACATGGAGTGTTCGTAGCAGACGCCTTTTGGCGCGCCGGTGGAGCCGGAGGTGAAGAGGATGGCGGCGAGATCAGTGGGCGGTGTGCTGAACATGGCTGCCGGATATATTTTTTTTCCATCCAGTGTCGTGAGTGTGTGACGTCTGTTGTCGCGGTTCATGCGCGCAATCGGCGAGCCGCTCACGGGCACGCGCACCTCGACGGTGCGGAAGGCGCGGAAGCAGACGCGGCTCAGGAAGCGCGCGATTGGAATGCCCAGGAGCACGCGCGGGCGCGAATGCGCGACACAACGCAAAAAACTTTTCATGCCCATGCCGGGGTCGATGATGACCGGCACGGCGCCGAGGCGGAAGAGCGCGAACACGGCGGCGATGAGCGGCAGGCCGTGGCGCACCATCACGAGCACGCGGTCGCCGGGACGCACGCCGCGTTTGTCGAGGTGTTTCTGCCATGCGCTGACTTCGTCGTGAAGTTCGGCGAAGGTGAGCGCAAGGCAGCCGGTTTTTTCGCCGGACGAATCGCGCGTGCGACCACGCGGGATTTTTATCGCGACGGCATCCGGTTGCGTCATCGCCATGGCGGTGAGGTGGAGCGCGATGTTTGTCGGCGGTGGCATCGTGGGAAAAATAGCAGGGTGTTCGGAGCAGGCGGAATAGGTGGAGCAGGCCGATCTGTCTGATCTGTCGGAGCAGTCGGAGCGGACTGATCAGACGGATCAGGCGGATCAGTCGGATTGGCCGGATGTGTCGACGATGGGGTTTTCGCGGGCGTGTTTGTCCGCCTCGCGTTTTTCCTTTTTGCCGCGCGCGAGGAGTTCCACCTGCCAGGGC
>JAISGL010000156.1 GCA_031263125.1 Opitutaceae bacterium
GGCCTCATGATGCTGGCGGCTGGCAAAGGCTCGAAAATCACGTTCACCGCGACCGGGGCCGACGCCCCGCAAATGCTCGCCGAACTCGAACAACTCTTCGCCCGCAAGTTCGACGAAGCGTAAGAATGGCTTGCGCGACATGGGCGTCCAGCCCGTGTGACAGCACGCGCAGCGCCGCCTCATGCTGCCCCATGCGCCGCCCCCATGCCACCCTCAGGCCGCCCCCATGCCGTCTCCGGCGCGGGCGAGACATCCGCTCCACTCCCGAAATACGGGCAAAATGTCCGTGCCACGACAACGCACCTGAGCCGGACAACCCGGAAAACGTGCGCATCCATTCTCTCCCCCGTCCGTCAATCACCACATTCCATTTTAATCACGGCCTTCCATTCCATAGTTATGACAAAACACCTGTGACACCTGCGACACCTGCGACTTCGACATTGCCTGCCTCGTCAAAAAGTCGTACTAACAATTCTCACTCTCTCACACTCTCTCGCACACACATACACACTCTCTCTCGCTCTCTCTCGCAAAATCCAAACGCTTTAATTCCACACACATCATACACATCACACACATTCACACATCATCATGAACACACGTCGCGAATTTATCAAAACCAGCCTCGCCGCGGGCGCGGCCGCCGCCGCCCTCCCCTCGCTCAATCTCCTCGCAGCCGACGCCCCCGCCTCCCCCGACGGCGCTCCCGACATCATCACCGTGCGCGGTGAAGACCGCGTCGCCATGCTCGACCGCGCGCTCCAATCGTTCGGCGGCATCGGCGTCTACGTGAAAAAAGGCCAGAAAGTCGGCCTCCAACCCAACATCGGCTGGGACGCCCCGCCCGAACGCTGCGCCAACACCCATCCCACCATCGTCGCGCGCCTCATCACCCTCTGCCTCGAAGCCGGCGCGGGCGAAGTCTCCGTTTTCGACAACACCTGCGACTTCTGGGAAAAAGCCTACAAAAACAGCGGCATCGCCGACGCCGCCAGGGCCGCTGGCGCGCGCGTCCTCCCCGGCCACGACGAATCCTATTACCGCGAAGTCGCCATCCCCAACGGCGTCTCGCTCAAAAGCGTGAAAATCCACTCCGCCATTCTCGATTGCGACGTCTTCATCAACGCCCCCGTCCTCAAGCACCACGGCGGCGCGACCATGACCGCCTGCATGAAAAACCTCATGGGCATGATCTCCGCGCCCGACCGCCATTTCTACCATCGCAACGACCTTCACCAGTGCATCGCCGACATCCTCAGCGTCAGACGGCCCGACCTCAACATCCTTGACGCCTTCAGCCCCATGACGCGCAACGGCCCCAAGGGCAAAACCGTCGCCGACCTCGACACCACCGTGAAACAACTCCTCGTCGCCACCGACATCGTCGCCATCGACGCCGCCGCTTCGCGCATCCTCGGCCACAAAAAAGACATCGACCACGTCCGCATCGCCGCCACCGCCGGCTACGGCCGCAACGACCTCGGCAAACTCAAAATCGAACGCGTAAAACTCACCGCATAAACCGGAAAACCGCGTGCAGATGCAGGGCGAAAACGAAGGCGAGGGCGAGGGCGGGCGATCTGTCTGATCTGTCTGATCAGCCCGATCAGTCCGATCAGCCCGATCCGCTCGCCCCCGAGTGTGGCCTGCATTGCTCCCGCTCATAACACGCCTGTCTTTTCACTCTTCTCGCACTTCTCACTCTTCACCCTTTTCACCCTCCTCACCCTTTTCACCTTCCACCCTTCACTTTTTTCCATCTCCACTGTGAGCGCCAAACCCACCGCCGCCCCAAACAAACGCACCCCGGCCAAAAGCCACGATACCACCAAAGGTCTCCCCGCGCTCCGCCGCACCCGCATCGCCGCCGCCGCGCTCGTCTTCGTGATCGCGCTCGCCGCCTTCATCGACTACCGGGACTTCTTCCCCAACCACCTCAAGCACATCATCACCTCGGTGCAATTCGTGCCCTCCGCGCTCACCTTCGCCGGAGCCTTCCACGCCACCAGTCTCGCCTGCCTCGTCATCCTCGGCATCACGCTCGCCATCGGACGCGCCTATTGCTCCATGCTCTGCCCACTCGGCATTTTGCAGGACATCATCTCGCGCATCTCCGCAAAAATCCGCCGCGCCGCCCCCTACAAACTCCCCCACAAAAAACCGCAAAACATCCTTCGCTATTCCATCCTCGGCGCCGTGATCCTCGCGCTCGTCGCCGGCTGGGGCGGACTGCTCCTCACCTGGCTCGACCCCTACAGCAATTTCGGACGCATCGCGTCCACCCTCCTCCGCCCCCTCGCCGTCGTCGTCAACAACATCGGCGCCACCATCGCCACCGCGCTCAACCACCCCGCCGCCATTCCCCAGGTCAAAGTCACCTTTGCCGCCGCCGGCGTCCTCCTCCCGCCGCTCCTCATCCTCACCGCGCTTGTGATCATGGCCGCGTTTCGCGGACGCCTCTGGTGCAACACACTCTGCCCCGTCGGCGCCGCGCTCGGCCTAGTCTCGCGCCGCGCACTCTGGCGCATCAGCCTCGACAAAACCACCTGCCGCAAATGCGGCGCCTGCCTCCGCACCTGCAAATCGCAATGCATCGACCTGCGCGCCGGCGAAGTCGATTTCTCGCGCTGCGTCGCCTGCTACGACTGCGTCTCCGTCTGCGACGAACACAGCATCAAATACCGCTGGCACGGCCTCCGCGCGCGCCGGGAATCGCACGACACCCAAACCTCAAATCCCAAATCTCAAATTCCAAACCCAAAACTCCAAACTCCAAACCCCAAATCTCAAATCCCCGCCACCATCGCGCGCCCGCCCTCATCCAACCGACGCGCCTTCATCACAACCGCCGCCACGGGCACGCTCGCCGCCATCGGCACAACCGCATATCTCGCCACGCGCCGCATCGCGCAAAACGAAACACCCGCTCCCGGCAAAGGCCGCGGCAATGGACACGACGGCGGCAACACCCAGGGAAGCCGCCACGATTTTCCCCTCCTCGACCACCCCGCCGTCGTCACCCCGCCCGGAGCCGCCTCCACCGCGCACATGCTGGCGCAATGCACCGCGTGCCAGCTCTGCGTGAGCGCGTGCCCCAGCCGCGTGATCGAACCTGCTGTCCTGCAATACGGCAGCCTCACGGGACTCATGAAACCGCGCCTCGATTTCAACAAAAGTTTTTGCAACATCAACTGCACGGTCTGCACCGACGTCTGTCCCGACGGCGCGCTCACCCCGCTTGCGCTCGAAGCCAAACAAACCACCCGCCTCGGCCTGGCGCACGTCGCGCATCCGCGCTGCATCATCGTGCAAGACGGCACCGCCTGCGGCGCCTGCGCCGAGCTTTGTCCCACGGCGGCATTGCAAATGAAAAAAGTCCCGCACCATCCCGATCCGCTGCCCGTGGTCGACCCGCGCTACTGCATCGGCTGCGGCGCGTGCCAGTACGCCTGTCCCACGCACCCCAAAGCCATCGTCGTTGGCGGCGTCGCAACGCACGAGAAAGCCGAAGTGCTCGTGCAAGAGCAGGTGGAATCCACGACCACGGAGGATTTTGCTTTTTGATCCTGAAAAGCCGATGCCAATCACTTGAGCGGCCGCCGTCGGATTGCCCGGCGACGGCGCGGCA
>JAISGL010000032.1 GCA_031263125.1 Opitutaceae bacterium
GATACTGCCGGGCATGTTTCTACATCAGAAAAGCAAGTCTGTCCGGAGAGTTGGTTACAGCCATTGGAATCTTTGCCGAACGGTGCGTACGACGCGCGGCCCCCCTGCCTCATCCGTAACGTAATGTAGTGCCGAAAATCGACCTTTTGAAATAGTAACACGTTGATTATCAAGAATCGGACTTTTTGAACTGCGGAACTCGGGTTAAAATGTTTTCCCGTTATTTGCAGCGGCTCCTCAAGCCGGAGGCTTGAAAGATATTAGCCGGTGGTTGACGGAGCGCGGTAGCGCGGAGATGGCATCGCCGCAGGCGATGGCCCGAAGGGCTGGCCATGACCGGGTGCCCGCTTTAGCGGGCGGACATGGCCACAACGAGGCTTGGCGAGCGACACCACCGGATATAATCGCAGATAAAAACTGCATCCCGGAGGGATGCCAGAAGCCCATGTCACACGCCTCTGGCATCCCTCCGTGATGCTGAATTTTTATCGCATGGTTTCCGGTGATGTCGGGGCGCAACTCAAAAACTGGACGGGCCAAGCCGTCAATTCCGGGTGGCATGGGCGTCCCGCCCGTGGACGGCGAAGCCGCCGGATTGACGTAGCGCGGACATCTTGTCCGCGTTCCGGGAGTAGCGCGGGCGTCCCGCCCCCGTCGGGGTCGGCCTGCCGGCGTCGATACAGGCAAGATGCCCGTGCCGCAGCGTCTTGCTTGTCCGGTTTTTGAGATGCGCCCTTGCGTAACATGTGCGCAACACAATCCTTGCCTCCGGATGCGGGACGGCCAGCGTGGGGCGCGCGTGGAAAATCCCGTTCGCACAGCCAATTATCTCGCAGGGCGCGACTCGCGCATCGCCGCGCTTCGCGATGCGCTCGCCGCGCTTTTGCGCGGGCATTCGCGCATCACGCTCGAGATCGGGTGCGGGCACGGGCATTTTCTTGCGGCATATGCGGAGGCGCATCCGGGGGCGCCGTTTTGCGTGGGGCTGGATATCATCAGTGAGCGCATCCGGCGCGCGAATCGCAAATGCGTCCGCGCCAGGCTTGATGCGCGGCTGGCGTTTTTGCACGCGGAGGCGGCGGAGTTTTTGTCCGTGCTGCCGGGGCACGTGGCGCTGGCGGATGTTTTTGTTTTGTTTCCCGATCCGTGGCCGAAACGGCGGCATCACAAGCATCGCATGATTCGCGATGAGATTCTCGACAGGCTCGCGGATCGCGCCGAGCCGGGGGCGCGGCTTTGTTTTCGCACGGATGACCGCGATTATTTCGCGGCGGCGCGCGCGACGGTCAACGCGCATCCGCGCTGGCGCGTCGCGGAGAGCGGTCCGGCGGCGGCGTGGCCGTTTGAATGCGAGACGGTTTTTCAGCAAAAGGCCCCGGCGCATCAATCGCTTGTCGCGATTTGCGAGGCGGCTGCGCGGCGGGGGTGAGGATGCGGGGGAGGATGCGGGTGCGGCGATGGTGAGGATGCGGTGAGAGTGAGGGTGAGGATGCGGTGAGGGTGAGGGTGAGGGCCGCGCCGTCATGCGTCGTTTCGGATTGCTGGTTTGGATTGTCGTTCCGGATTGTCGTTCCGGATTGCCGGTTTTCATACCGGAAGCAGGCTTGGCAGCCTGCGCTACGGCGCTTCGCACGCTCCCGGATTTTCGCCTTTGCAAACCGGCGCGTCGGGCACGCGCGGGATATGTCCCGATGGTATCCGTTTGTTTTTGTTTGATGCCATTTGGGCGTAAAAATTAACCGTCAGAATGTTTTTTTCCTAGCGTATTGGATTCATCTGGCAACAATTCGCCGCGTTTTTTTCTTCCGTCGGCGCGATGCAAGCGTTTCGCCTGCGTCGCGTCACTTTAACCAAATCAACATCAGTCATCATTTTTCAGCTTCTTAGAACACCATGTCCCGTGGCATAAAAACAGCCTTCGCCTTCCTGATGAGTTTGCCGCTTGCCACAGTGGCGTTTGCTTCGGAGGGGGAAGGGCATTCGGGGGTCGCCCCGGCGGCTGAGGCGCTTTTCAAGATCGGGCCGGTTTCGGTTACGAACAGCATGGTGACGAGCTGGGTCGTCGCGCTGGTTTTGATCGTGGCGGTGAGGCTTGCGATCGGGCGGCGTCCGCGACTCATACCGACGCGCGCGCAGGCCATGGTGGAGAGTTTGGTGCAGGGCATCCTTGATTTGATCGCGCCCATCGTGGGCAGGCGCGCGGCCAAGCCGGCGTTTCCGCTGCTGGTGTGCCTGTTCACTTTCATCCTGATTCAAAACTGGAGCGGCCTGTTTCCCGGCGTCGGGACGTTGCGCGTGTGGCAGGAGACGGCGGCGGGCGCCGGCGAATGGAAGGAGATCATCCGCCCCGGCAATGCCGACATGAACATGACCATCGCGCTGGCCGTGATCGCGACCGTCGCCTGGGCGTATTTCATTTTGCGCTACGCCGGTCTCAAAGCCGTGATGTATGACTGGTTTGGCAACAAGGCCGACCGTCGCGAAGTGCCGCTGCCCATCCATCTGTTTTTGTATCTCGTGTTTTTTGCGGTGGGCATCATCGAGATCATTTCGATTTTGTTCCGGCCGGTTTCGCTCTCCTTCCGTTTGTTTGGCAACGTCTTTGGCGGCGAAAATCTCCTTCATGCCATGCAGGGTCTTTTCAAGTGGGGGCTGCCGGTGCCGTTTTATTTTCTCGAAGTGCTGATCGGACTGGTGCAGGCGCTGGTGTTCACCCTGCTCGTGAGCGTCTACATCGGGCTTATCTGCAATCACGACGAAGGACACGGGGAGGAGCACGACGGAGCGCACGAAACCAAAGACACGCATGCGCACGCGCACGCGAAAGCCATCGACGCGCCTACGCCCAATCCCAAACCGGAAATTGCCGCCGCAGCCGCGCCGCATTGAGCAACATCACTTATCAATATATCATATCAACATAACTTCACTTTCTCACTTTCCCGCCGGGAGCGTGCCAAAACGTGTGCGCACGACGGAACAACAACCAACCACCACAACTAACACAACATCACACACAACATGATTCCCATCATCGCAGAAATCACAGGTAGCATCCAAGGCGCGCTCGGCTGTCTCGCCGCCGCCATCGGCGTCGGAATGGTCGGCACCAAAGCCGTCGAAGCCGTCGGTCGCAATCCCGGCGCTTCCGGCAAAATCCTCGTCCAATCCATCCTTGGCATGGCGCTCGCCGAAGCCGTGGCGTTCTACTCGCTCTTCCTCTAAGGCAAACGCGTCCCGCGCCTCGCGCCCTGCGCATCCGTGCACATTTACGTGCATCCGCACGCACCCGCACGCATCCGCACACACTCGCGCCCGCGCACCCGCACGCAAACACACCGCGCCGGTCCGGCACAAACCGCTCCGGCGCAGTTCTCGCTCCCGAAATCCTTCGTCTTTCGTTCTTCGTTTTTCGTCCTTCCTTCCTCATCCGTTCAATCTCAACGCGCTTCCAGCCGGCATAAATCATCATGCTCTCACCGCTGCTCATCCTGGCCGAGACAACAGCCGCCCATCCCGAATCCGCGGGAGGCATCACAAAAATCCTTCACGACTTCGGCATTGACTGGCCAAACTTCACCGCGCAGGTCCTCAGCTTTTGCGTGGTGGCGTTTCTCCTCTGGAAATTCGCGTTCAAACCCATCCTGGCGACCCTCGACAGCCGCCAGAAAAAAATCGAGTCCGGCATCGCCTACGCCGAACGGATGCAAAAGGAACTCGAAGCCTCGCAACAAAAACAGGAAGCCATGTTCCGCGATGCCCAGCTCAAGGCGCGGCAAATCATCGCCGACACGCAGCAAGCCTCCAAAGAGTATGCCGACAAACAGCAGCAGGAAGCCATCGCCAAGGCCGCCGACATCGTTGCCAAGGCGCAGCAAGCCGTCGAGCTTGAGCACAGGAAAATGCTTGCCGACGCCCGCGGCGAAATCGCCCGCCTCGTCGTCGCCACGACCGAACGCGTCCTCGCCAAACGCCTGACCGACGCCGACCGCGCCGCCTACAACGAAACCGCCACCAAAGAACTGGTGAACAGCCAAACATCCGCCTGATCTGTCCGATCTGTCCGATCCGTCCGATCCGCCTGATCCGCCTGATCACTCCCATCGCACACACCAGCCCGATTCATATTTTCCACCACCGCACCCGCCACCTTTTCCATTTCGCCCACCACCGATGAAAGCCGACAAACGCACCACGCAATTCGCCCGCCAGCTCTACAAACTGAGCCTCGGCGCCGACGGACGCCTCTCGTCCGAACGCGTTGCCGCCGTCCTCGCCTGCATCGAAAAAACAAAACCCGCGCGCGCCCTCGCGCTCCTCCAGACCTACCATCGCCACCTCGCCGCCGAAGTCGGACGCAGCCAGGCCCTCATCGAGCACGCCGGCCCCGTCAGCGACGCCCTCGTCGCGCAAATCGCCGCCGCGATGACGAAGAAATACAACCGCCCCATCACCCCCGCGCCCAAACCCGCGCCCGCGCTCCTCGCCGGCCTCCGCATCCGCGTCGGCGACGACCTCTACGACGCCTCGGCCCACGGCGCCCTCGAACAACTCGCCACCGCCACCACAGCATAACACCACGTCATAACACCACGGCATAATCCCCGCGCGCCCCCGATTTTCCATTATCCATTTCCCATTATCCATTATCCATTTTTCATTATCCATTAGAACCGTTCCACCATGACCGTCCTCGAACAAGTCGAAGCACAAATTGCCCAGCTCAGCAACCGCGCCACCAAACGCAACACAGGGACGATCCGCTCCCTCGCCGACGGCGTCGCCAACATCGAAGGACTCTCCGACGTCATGTACAACGAAATGGTGAGCTTCCCCGGCAACGCCATCGGCATCGCCCTCAACCTCGCGCAAGATGAAGTCGGCTGCATCATCCTCGGCGACATCGCCACCCTCAAGGAAGGCGACGAAGTCCAGACCACCGGCAAACTCCTCTCCGTCCCCGTCGGCAAAGCCCTCCTCGGCCGCGTCGTCGACGCCCTCGGACGCCCCGTCGACGGCAAAGGCCCCATCGACTCCAAGGAAGCCTGCCCCGTCGAACGCATCGCCCCCGGCATCATCGCCCGCAAATCCGTCTCGCAACCCGTCTTCACCGGCATCACCGCCATCGACTCCATGATCCCCATCGGACGCGGCCAGCGCGAACTCATCATCGGCGACCGCGGCACCGGCAAAACCACCATCGCCATCGACACCATCATCAACCAGGCCAAAATCAACAAAGTCGGCCTCGCCACCGGAGACCCGAAATTCCGCCCCATCTATTCCATCTACGTCGCCGTCGGCCAGAAAAACTCCAACATCGTCCGCACCATCGCCACCCTCGAAACCGCCGGCGCCCTCGAATACACCATCATCGTCGCCGCCCCCGCCGCCGACAACCCCGCCAACCAGTACATCGCCCCCTTCGCCGGAGCCGCCATGGGCGAATGGTTCATGGAAAACGACATGGACGCGCTCATCATCTACGACGACCTCTCCAAGCACGCCGTCGCCTACCGCCAGATATCGCTCATCCTCAAACGCCCCTCCGGCCGCGAAGCCTACCCCGGCGACGTCTTCTACCTCCACTCCCGCCTCCTCGAACGCGCCGCCCGCCTCGACGGCAAAGGCTCCCTCACCGCGCTCCCCATCGTCGAAACCCTCGCCGGCGACATCTCCGCCTACATCCCCACAAACATCATCTCCATCACCGACGGACAAATCTTCCTCGAAACCGACCTCTTCAACCAAGGCACCCGCCCCGCCGTCTCCGTCGGCCTCTCCGTCTCCCGCGTCGGCTCCGCCGCGCAAATCAAGGCGACAAAGCAAGTCGGCGGAAAACTCAAAGGCGAACTCGCGCAATTCCGCGAACTCGCCGCCTTCGCGCAATTCGGCTCCGACCTCGACGAACGCACCCGGAAGCAACTTGACCGCGGCGCCCGCATCGTCGAACTCTTCAAGCAACCCGCCAGCGCGCCCATCCCCATCGAGCAGCAATGCGTGACCCTCTGGGCCATGCAAAAAGGCTTTTACGACGCCCTCGAAATCAAAAACATCATCCCCGCCGCGAAATCCCTCCGCGAGTTCTTCGCCACGCGCAAAGACCCCATCCTCGCCGAAATCCGCGCCAAATCCGCCCTCGACAAAGACCTCGAATCCAAAATCCAAGCCGCCGTCGACGAATGGAAACTCACGCAACCCAAAGCCTGAAAACCTGAAAGCCTGAAGGCTGAAAAAAACAAATGTTCAATGCAGATGGAGACCTCAGAAAACGCACCAAAGCATTTGCCCATCGGGTGGCGGATGCTTACGAGTCGCTTCCAAAAGGAAAGCGTCTCGCTCAGGTGTGGGGTGACCAAATGTTGCGAGCAGGAGGTTCGGTCGGAGCAAACTACCGGGAGGCTCAACGCGGTCGCACACAAGCGGAGTATGTCTCCAAACTCGGCGACTGCCTCCGCGAAGCTGACGAAGCACTCTATTGGATGGAACTCCTCGAAGAACGAAAATATTTTTCCACAAAACGAATCGCTCCGCTTCAAAAAGAAGCCAACGAACTCATCGCCATTTTTATTACACTCATCCGAAAAGGCCGCGGACGCTGATTCCATTTCAGCCTTCAGCCTTCAGGTTTTCAGAACTTTCCACACATGCCCAGCACCCGCGACATCCGCCACCGGATAAAATCCGTCAAAAACACCCGCCAGATCACAAAGGCGATGGAGCTTGTTGCCTCTTCGAAAATGAAGAAAGCGCAACAAACCGCGCTCGCGGGCCGCCCCTACGCGACGCTCCTCGCCTCGATGCTCGCCAGCCTCGCCCCCCGCCTCGACGAAACCGACGAAACGCACCCCTTCCTCATCAAACGCGAAGTCAAAACCCGCGGCATCCTCCTCATCACGACCGACAAAGGCCTCTGCGGCCCCCTCAACGCCAACCTCTTCAAACTCATCACCGACAACATCCCGCGCAGCACACCCGCGAAATTCGTCTCCGTCGGACGCAAAGGCGCGCAATACCTCGCCCGCATGGGCCGCGACATGATAGCCGACTTCACCGTCAGCGACCGCGTCGCCTTCCCCGAGACCCGCGCCGTCGTGCAATTCATGGTGAAGCAATACCTCGAAGGCGCCATCGACACCATCGAAGTGCTCTTTGCCGGATTCAAAAACACCCTCGTGCAGCAACCGCGCCTCATGCCCGTGCTCCCGCTCACGAACCTTGCCGGCATGATAGAAACCCTCCGCAAACAAAGCGGCGCCGGGCACGCCCCCGACACCCGCGACCTCATCTACGAACCCGGCGCGCGCGCCGTCCTCGACGCCCTGCTCCCCTTCTACGTGAACCGCGTCATCCACCAGTATTTCCTCGGAGCGCGCGCCTCCGAGCACAGCGCCCGCATGGTCGCGATGAAGACCGCCAAGGACAACGCCACCAAGCTCCTCGACAACCTCACGCTCAAGTATAACAAAGCCCGCCAGGCCGCCATCACCAACGAAATCCTCGAAATCGCCGCCGCCGGCTTCGCGCA
>JAISGL010000198.1 GCA_031263125.1 Opitutaceae bacterium
GCCGGGGGCGCCGAGGTCGATTTTCAGGGCGGCGAAGTCGCCGGTGCGGAGGTCGCCGAGGGTCTGGTCGGTGTTGTTGAGGCGGAGGGTGGCGATGTTGTAATAGGTGTCGCCGAGGGGTGTCCGCAAGCCGTCGAGCACGGCGAGGGTGGCGACGGAGGAAAGCTGGCCGTCCGCGCGGGCGTCGATGGTTTGCGTGAGCGCGCCGGCGCCGGTGACGCCGAGCACGAGGGAGCCGGAGAGTTCGAGCGCGGCGGTGGAGCCAAGGTCGAGCGCGGCGGAGCGGAGGAAGAGGTTGCGGGCGGAGAGGAGCGCGACGTCATCGCCGAGGACAAGCGCGCCGGCGCCGGTCTTCGTGATGTCGCCAAGGCCGGTGATGCCGACGCCGCCGCCGGCGGCGTCGGCGCCGGCGTTGTCGCCGAGGATGCGCTGGGTGGCGGCGGCGGTGGCGCCGGCGCCGCTTTCGAGGAGGAGATTCGGGGCGCCGGCGATGGCGCCGGAGATGAAAGCGAGGTCGATGCCGGAGAGGACAAGCGTGCCGGAGGCGTCGGGGTCGGCGGCGGCGGTGTCCCCGGCAAGCGTGCCGCCGTCGATGACAAACACGCCGCCGGTGTGCGCGGCGTCGGCGCGGGTGACAAGCGCGCGCGCGCCGCCCTCAATCGTGAGCGCGGAGCCGGCGAGGTTGACGGACTGGTTGGCGGCGGAGGTGAGGATTTGGAGCACCGGAAGCGTGGCGCCTTCGCCGCCGCCGCCGGAGAGGACGGTGCTGGAGAGGGTGACGGCGCCGGCGCCGAGGTTGTTGTGCGCGGAGTCGCCGGCGAGGCCGTTGTGCGCGGAGCCGTCGGCGCCGATGACGATGCCGCCGCCGTTGCCGCCGGAGATGGTGGTCTCGGTGCGGCCGGCGTTGAGGAGGAGGCCGCCGGAGAAGGAGTTGTCGGCGTTTGCGAGGACGAGGGAGCCGGCGCCGTTTTTGATGAGGGAGGCGCCTGGGCCGTTGAGCGCGCCGGAGAGGGTGGCGGAGGAGGTATGGAAGCCGGTGTTGATGGTGAGGGTGTTGTCCGCGGCGTCGATTGGGCCGGAGAGGTTGAGGAACGAGGGAAAGCCGTCGGTGTTGCCGGAGAGTGTGATATTGAGATCGGAGGCGAGAGTGATGGAGGAGGAGACGGTGATGTTGTGGCGGTTGTTGATGCGCCAGATGGCCGCGCCGGAGCCGGCGCTGTTGAAGGCGAGGAGGCCGTCGGAGAAGGAGAGTGTGGTGAGAGGCGAGTCGCTGGTCGAGCCGCTGACGATGAGCGAGCCGAGGGTGACGGTGCCGGAGAGGGCGATGCCCTTGTCGCCGGGATTGATGTCGGCGTAGAACAAGGCAGAGGCGCCGGGTGCATTGGGGACGGAGGAGCCGGACCAGTTGGCGGGCGTGGCCCAGTCGCCGCCGGAGGAGGCGGTCCACTGCTGCGCCGAGAGAGGCGCAGGAGCGAAGGCGAAGGCAGCAGCGAGAAGCGCGAGTGCGGCGGAAGCGGCGCGAGCAGCAGAAGCGTGGGCCGTGCGGCGGAGGGAGCGGAGTGTGGCGGAGGCGTCGCGGGCGGCGGATGCGGCGGATACGTCCGATACGTCCGATACGTCCGATACGTCAGATACGTCCGATGCGACCGATACGTCAGCAGCGTCAGCCGTGCGGTGGAGGGAGCGAAGAGCACGAAGCATGTGTTCGCGCAGGATGCGGAGTGTGGTGTTCATTTTGGTTTTACGATATGAAAGTGAAGTGAGGGAAATGAGGGATGAGAGAGAGGGGTGGGTTGATAGAATCTACTTTATTAACAATAAGTTATGCAAGTTTTTAATTTCCCAATATTATATACAAAGGCATTTGTCCCGCAGAGAGAGCGGGAGGTGAAACAGAATGATATGGCAAGTGGCGGAAACATCGTGAAACAGAGGCAAAATTTTTCATTTTGCTCTGGTGTGAGCCACAGAATGAAAACTTTTTGCCCCCCTTTTCAAGTTTTACTTCTATTTATACCAAAATAAATTTTATAGCAAAAGAGGAAGAGGGAGGGGCGGGAAAAGGAGAGGGAATTATCACAACCTCGAAGAGGGGGCGCATCTCAAAAACGGGACAGGGCATGCCGCCAATTCTGGAGTAGAGCGGGCGTCCCGCCCGCTGACGGCGAAGCCCCCGGATCGAGTAGCACGGGCAACTTGCCCGTGGACGGCGCGAAGCGCCGCCCCCCCATGCCAGCCCCGACGCGGGCGAGACGCCCGCGCTACTTCCGGAACACGGGCAAGATGCCCGTGCCACAGCGTCTTGCGTTGTCCCGTTTTTGAGATGCGCCCCCACTCTACCCTCCCACGAGTTCGAGGTTGCGCCCGATGGAAAATCCGGTGGAAAATTTGTTGAAATTATATGATTGACTTGCGTCATAAACGGGAAATTGTCAGCCTCAGTTGACTGCCAAAAGATATTCCTGATTTTCTTAATTCCGCATCTCAGACCGCTCGCAAACTCGCAAACCGCACTCCAATCTTCCGCATTTCCGTCATGTCTCTCGCGCCACCAGCACCGCATCGCGCCACCATCGAACACCAAGTCCGGCGCGCTCTCTACGAACGCCTCGGCCAGCCGATGCCCAGGACCGTCCGCGCGCCAAATCCCCTCCTCGTCAACGTCTCCGCCCGCCATTGCCACCTCACCCCGCAAGCCGTCGAAACCCTCTTCGGCAAAGGCCGCGCGCTCACGCCCATGAAGTGGCTGTATCAAAAAGACCAATACGCTGCGAAGGAGTCCGTCACGCTCATCGGCCCGCGCTCGCGCGTCATCTCGAATCTCCGCATCCTCGGCCCCTGCCGCGACCTCAACCAGGTCGAACTCGCCTTCACCGACGCCATCTCGCTCGGCTTCGAAATCCCGGTCCGCAACTCCGGCAGCATCAAGGACACCCCCGGCTGCATGCTCATGGGTCCCGCCGGTTTCCTCGAACTTCCCATCGGCGTCATCCGCGCCGCGCCGCACGTCCACATGCACCCGGACGACGCCGCGTTCTACGGCGTGAAAAACGGCGCCTACATGAAACTCCGCGTCGGCGGCGATTGCGGCGTCACCTTTGACCGCATGTTCGTCCGCGTCTCGCCTGATTTCAAACTCGAGGTCCACATCGACACCGACGAGGCCAACGCATGCGGACTGGGCGCGAACACGCCCTGCGAACTTCTGAAATGAAACGGCGTGCGAAGAATAAAAGATTCCAAATTCCAAATCCCAATGGCCAAACGCCAAAATCCAAACGCCAATAGCCAAACTCCAAATCCCAATTTCCAAATTCCAAAAACCAATGACCAAATTCCAATGAAATTCCAAACGCCAACATCCAGCTTCCAAACCCGCCGCATGAAGCGCGCGAAGCGCGAGTGCCCGTTGGAATTTGGATTTTGATAATTGGGATTTTTCCGACGCGGTTCCGCCGCCCTCACTTTTCCCGAATCATTTTTCCCGGACCACTAATCATCAACCACAACCAACAACAATCCAACCAATACACACACTCCCATGAGCGAATCTCTCGGAATGATTGAAACCAAAGGCTACGTCGGCGCGGTGCAAGCCAGCGACGCGATGGTCAAAGCGGCGGGCGTCACGCTCGTCAAGCAAGTGCAAATCGGCGGTGGCTTTGTCACCGTCCTCGTCAAAGGCGACGTCGGCAGCGTAAAAGCAGCCGTCGATGCCGGGGCCGACGCCGCCAAGCAAGTTGGCGAACTCGTCTGCGCCCACGTCATCGCCCGTCCGCATGCCGAACTCCTCAAGCAATTCGGCCTGTAATCCACCTTAAACTTAAACTCTAAACTTAATCTATATCACCATGGCTCAAGAAGCACTCGGCATGATTGAAACCAAAGGATTCTGCACGCTCGTCGAAGCGGCGGACGCCGCCCTCAAGGCCGCCAACGTCACCATAACCGGATACGAGACAGTCGGCTCCGGCCACGTCGCGGCATTCTTCCGCGGCGACGTCGCGGCCCTCAAAGCCGCCATCGACGCCGGCGCCGAAGCCGCCCGCCGCGTCGGCGACATCGTCGCCGTCCAGGTCATCCCGCGCCCGCACGAAGACATCGGCGTCCTCGGCAAGTGGATGGCGTGATCTGATTTTGGATTTTGGATTCTCGATTTTGGATTGCGCGCTCCCGCGCAGTGTCCGAATCGCACGCGGGCGCGGCAGCGCCTGCAATCCAAAATCCATAATCTGCAATTCAAAATCAAAAAAATCACCATGTAAGTCCCCGTCACCATGAACCGATCCTCCCGGCATCTTTCACTCCGCCTTTTCCTCGCGACCTTCGTTCTGCACCTGCTCTGCCTCGTGCCGGCGTGGGGTGATTGGTATGAATGTTATCCCAATGATTGGTATGAGGCATCCATCAGTGGAGCGCCCACCACCAGTAATTTGGACCCAGGGTCGATTTATCAGAATACCATATGGTTTGATACTATCCGCGTCTGGATAAATTCACAAACAACTGCGAGTTCCTTGAAGCTCAAGGTTGGCGACATTGAAGTCATCGACAATAACAGATGGGAAATAGCCATCGACTGCTATCAGGTGTATAAGACGGTAAATGGAGATTGGTGGGCGGAACAAGTCACGATTTACCGGGATAATAGCAGCGTTACCTTGGAAAACCAAAACCTGGGGCAGACTCCAGTGACAGTGCAGACCGCCGCAACCGGGGGATCGAATCTTACCCTGAATGCCGAGATCATAGAACCCCGGCCTCAATATAGTCCGCCGGTCGTTTCATTGAGCGCCAGCGGGGCCGTCACCACCGGGGGATCACCCCAGAATATACAGGTGTCGGGCGGTTCTGTCCTGACGCTCAACATGTCGGCCACTGATCCCAATGGCAATTACGAGCGCACACGATTGTGGGTCAAGGTCGGCGAAAACGGCGGCTGGCAGCAAATATACAATTCCACCGCGTCATCAGGTTCCTTCAATTACACAATCCCCTCCTCTGCAAGCCTGTGCTATTTCAAAAGCCGTGCAACCGATGACACATATGTGGAGTCCGCATCGGCAATCATCATCGTGGAGGTGACCGCCCCGGCCGATCCGCCGCAGCAGGTTTCATCGCTGATTATCAACGCCTCGGCGGTGAACGGACTGGTCAGCGCGTCTGGCAGCGGAAGCCTGACAATCTATCTGGGCGAGAGTGTGACAATAAGCAGCACCGCGACGGCCAGCGGCTGGCTTTCGGAGCATAATATATACGGCTACACGCCCGGCCCCACGCTTTTTTCCATTCCGAATGGAGTGACGACGCTTCCAGCCACGGGCACCACCACAATATCGGCAAGGACGGTGACATGGACACCAACCGGCGCCGGGACGCATACATTATACGCGGAGGCGTTTACCGGAACATCCCCCGGCAATCGGCAATACGGCATATCCGGCTGGCCGGGATACGAAGGCGGGACGTTCGGAGGTTTGCCAGAAAAACGCATCACGGCCAGCGTCCGCCGCAATCCGACCGGCTCCGTGCAAGTGCTCGATGGAAATCTGGCGCCGCTGACGATGGAGAACGGGGTTGTGACAATCAGTCAGGGAGACACATATTATATCAAGGTGAGCGGAACCGACGCAGACGGAGACGCGAATCAGTATTATGCGAGGGTGGCAAAGCCGGACAGCACACTCGCGGTGCTTGTGGACACGGCGAAGGACAGCGGAAACGGGTCAAGCGGAAGCAAGACATTCGGGCCGTACACAGCGGATACGGCTGGGGACTGGTTGTATTGGGGGCATGTCACGGACGTGACAGCGCGAGCGTGGGATTCCAACACCCCGTGGAATGAAAACGGCAACGGCTGGTGGTCATCTGCGCATTACACCCTGCACGTGACTGCGGTGGCAGACCTGACGGAAATCGACCCGAACACCGGCATACCTGTGGGTATGGACGACAGCAACGGCAACGGCGTGCCGGACTTGATGGAGCAAAAACTCGGGCTGAGTCCGAGCGGGACGAACAATAGCATCCCGGCGAACATGACGAAGGAATACGACTATGACGCCAATAACCAGATGACGATTTCGCCAGAGCGAACCTACACACTCGATCCGGAGGGGAACGTGACGGGCAATTAAACCGGCAACACCAAAACCGACAATGAAAATGAAAACATTCTCTCAAATGAAGACATTGTATAAAGTGGTGGCAGTGGCGATTTTGACGCTGGGTTTCGCGGGCGTGGCGCACGCATGGGAGCGTTCCACGATTGCGGACAGCATACCCGAGGAACAGCGGGTGCTTGCGCCGGCGGGCGGAGGACTCATGACGATGTCCGGAGGAGCCTCAATGTCCGGCGGCGCCTCGCTATCCAGTGGAACCTCGCTGTCCGGCGGAGGGCTGACGCTTGCGAACCCGAAAAACTACTACGGGCACAAGGGAAGCGGAATCCCCGTATCGGGCGGCAGTGGCAGTGGCGGTGGCGGCGGCGGCGGGATGATGATGCTGATGACCCAGACATTGGGCGGCACGGTCGCGCCGGAGTTGCAGTCGATGGCGGCGTCGCTCGATTACGACGCGGGGCGCATCATCGACTGGGTGATGAATTACATCAATTACGAGCCGTATAACGGGCTGAAGCGCGGGGCGAAGCTCACGGCGCTGGAGCGGGCCGGCAACAGTTTCGACCAGGCGGCGCTGACGGTCGAATTGTTGCGGGCGTCGGGGTTTGACGCCAGCTATGTGTTTGTAAACATGCCGGTTCCCACGGCCTATGCGGGCAACTGGCTCGGCGTGGCCTCGGACCAGGTGTTCACGTATCTGGTGAACGGCGGTGCGGACTACGCAACGAGGCCGGGAACGCCGGACGGGAATCTGCCCTTGGTCTATTATATCGACAGCGGATTCACGACAATACAGGTGCCGCATGTGTGGGTGCAGTTGATGATAAACGGATCGCCGGCTTACTTCGACCCGTCTTACAAGCCGTATGTGCAGGCGGGTTCCGCACCGTGGATGACGATGTCGGGCTACAGCGCGTCGGCGGTGTATAATGCCGCCGCCGGCACGGAGGGCACGGAGACGATGGGCAACGGCGCGGTCGTCTCCAAGTTCATCGGAAACACAGCCGGAAAAACCGCCATGAGGAGCCTGCTGGCGCAATATACATCGAACCTTGTCACCTCAATAAACAGTGACGAAACATACTACAGCCGTTCCGGTCGCGAGGTGATGGGAGGCCGGTGGCCGGACCGTTCGCAGCGGTTTCCGGCAACAGGCGCGACGGCGCTGGACTTCTGGGAAGAGATTCCCGTTGAGTACAAAACGCGGCTGCAAGTGCAGGTGGGCAATATCAACCACACATTTTATACGGCGGACATTGACGGCGGGAAAATCTCCGTCGGCTTCAACGGAAACAACGCGATTTTGTATTTGAACGACAGCCAGGTCGCCTCCGAAAGCAACGGCTCCGGCGCGACGGCAAATGTGACGCTGACCTATCGCTACACGGTGAACAGCCAGCATCCGAACGGACTGTATAATCACTCGATGCCGGCGGCGCCGCTCGCCCGGCAGGGCAATTATGTGATCAACCACGGGTTCGACCACGTGACCGGGCGGGTGAAGGAGCGCATGAGGATACTGGCCGGCCTGCTTGACCAGGGTTATGCGAACGACAGCCGGCAGGTGATAACGGAAAACCTGTATATAATGGGGCTGAACTACCTCAATGAGCTGAACAACATCAACGAAGTGGCGTCAGCCACGCTGCCGGTGCGCTTTGTGGTCATGCACCATGCCGGCGTGGTGGGCGCGACCAGCGCGCCGTTCGTGGACCTGCCGATCTGCCTGAACAATGTCGGCATCAGGCAGGAGGGTGTGACAGACAATGCCGCCGCGGTGGAGGCGATGAACAGGACATTCATGGCGGGCATGTATTGGGGGTCGATGCTGGAGCACTCGATCATAGAGCAAACATTGATACTGGATGCCGATTCGAATAACACGAACCTGAACAAGGGGGTCTCGACGGCGAAGTTTGTACAGACCTACGTTGAAAACGGCCACACGATCTACGCGGCGAGAACCAAGACCCAGTGGGACGGGCTGCGAACGACGTCCGGTGTGTTGCAAAACTACGCCGGCGCGACGGGAATAATAAACGAGGGCAACGCGGTGTTCGCGGCAAACGCGAACAAGGGCCTGATGCTCCTGCCGAAAAATTATACACAGTCGCACCAAGGCTACAGCGGGATGGGGTATGTCTCGATGCGCTTCCCAAGTTCCGGCCCCGGCGCGACAATGGGACTAACCGGCGTGCTCGGGCTGCTCAACGGCGGATCCTACGCGATTCCAACCGTATTCACCCAGACGGTGACGAACAATTACATCAGCCAGTCCCTCAACTCCTACAACTGGAACGGCTCGATGAACATCACCGCCTCCGACCTCACCATTGACAAACCGATGAGCTGGGACCCGGTGGACCTGAGCAGCGGCGCGTTTTATATAAACGCGACAGACCTGACGGTGGGAGGCGCGGCGGCGCCGCACGGCCTGGCGTTTGCCCGCACCTATTCGACCTCGATGCGCAACAGCGACCCGGCGGGACTCGGCAAAGGCTGGACGCACAACTACAACATGACCCTAGTCCACCAGCACGCCGGCGACCTGGACCTGAACCGGGCGACGGCGGCGGACGTGGCCCCGATCATGGTGGCGGTGGCGGCTATTTATGAAATCTACAGCACCGACCCGTCGTCATCGGCCAAGCATTATGTGGTGCCCGCGCTGGTCTCCTGCTGGCTGGGCGACCAGTTTATAAACAGCCGCGTGGTGGTGCAGACCGCCGATCGCTCGATGACATTTGCGAAGCTGCCCGACGGGAGCTTCGTCGCGCCGCCCGGCGTGGCCGCGACGCTGGCAAAGTCGGGAAGCACGCACACGATGAAGCTGCGCAAGGGGCTGGAGTATGCGTTCAACGCGGACGGAAAAATCGCCTCGATAACAGACCGCAACACAAGCGGGCAGACCGCCCGGACGATGACCTTCACCTATGCCTCCGGCAAACTCTCGCAGGTAAAGGACGCCTACAACCGGACGCTGGGCTTCACCTACACGGGAAACAAGCTCACGCGGGTGACGGACAACAGCAGCACAAATCGGTATGTGGATTATAACGACACAAGCAGCTCGTTCACATACACCGACCCCGAGGGCAAGGTGACGACCTATTACAAGGACAGCAAAAACCGCATCACATCAATCAAGGACGCGAGAAACCGCACCACGATAGCAAACACGTATGATGATTACGACCGCATCGTGACGCAGCATTCCCTCGGGGACACGGACAAGGAGTGGCATTATGACTACGCGCCGGGGACAACGCGCGAGCAGGACCCGGAGGGCAAAGTGTCGCTGTATTATTTTGACGAAAAAGGCAGGCAGCTTATACACTACGACCAACTGGGCAATCGCACGGAAACCGCCTACGACGGCCTGGATCGCGTGGTGGCAAAAGTCGCGCCGTCGAGGACGATTACATACGGGAATATAAACACAGGCCAGACCCCGGACTACGAGATCAGCTATTATACATACGACAAAAACCACGAGCTGATAGCGATCACGGACCCTGCCGGACGCATCATGACATCGGAGCCGTCGAACGACGCGAGCACGACGCCCCGCTACGACACCTCGCCGGGCGGCTTGGAGATGCGGACGGATTATCATGCGAACATCCACCTGCCCAGCAAGGTGACCAAACCCGGCGGCATCGAAGAAACCTTTGCCTACGACACCTACGGACGGCTGGTGCAGCGCCACCCGGCGGCGTTTGCGGCCAATCAATACGTGACCTATGCCTACACGCCGGCAACCGGAACGCCGACGCAAGTCGTGGCGACTTATCCGGGCGGAGGCACGGAGACGGTGAAGTTCGACGCCATCGGCAACGTGACCGAAACCATTAACCGCGCTGGCGTGAAAACCACCTACACTTATAACAAAAGGCGGCAGGTTACGCAGAGCGTCGTCTGGAACGGTTCCACCGCCGCGCAAACCAGCCAGATAGTTTACGACGCCGCCGGCGATGTGTCATATACAATCGACCCGAGAGGCAACCAGGTGGACTTTTCATACAACGCCGACGGCAAATTGGACTGGGTGACGGACGCCCTTGGCAACACCATGACGAACACCTACGGCCTGCGCAACCTGCTCGTGACGACGACCGACCCGCTCGGATTCAAGACGCACAATACATACGATGCGGCGATGCGCTTGGTGGGCGTGAAAAATGCCCTCGGGCACAGCGGAACGACCGCCTTTGATGCGGTGGGCAACGTGGTGAGTATAAAAAGCGCGCTGGGCCACACCAACGACACTGAATATAATGACGCCCGTTATCTGCCAACAAAGGCGACCGATGCCCTGGGCTATGATATTACATTTTCCTACGACGAAGACGGACGCCAAATCTCGATGACCAACCG
>JAISGL010000254.1 GCA_031263125.1 Opitutaceae bacterium
GAATCCACAATCGAGGCGGTTCAGCATCATGTTGAGGGCGTCGTCGGCGATATGGACGATTACCTGGCATTGCGGCCAAAGATATTTCCCGCGCACGATCAGGCCATCGCGGACATGGCGCCTTGGGGAAAGCGCCAGCGGGACGGCGATGTCGTGGTCTGGATAACGCTGGAGGGCTTTTTCTGGTTTACGCGCACGCTCATGGGTTTCGAGCGTTTCATGCTCGCCTACGACGACCAGCCGGAACTCGTTCACCGCATCGCGGAGGATTTGTTGCATTATAATCTGCGACTGCTCAACAAGATTGAAAAGAACTGCGTGCCGGTGTTCATGACCATCGCCGAGGACATGTCATATAACAATGGGCCGATGATTTCGCGCGGCACGTTTGACACGTTCATGGCGCCTTACTACAGGCGGCTGCTGGCGCGCGTGAAGGAGAGCGGCATCCTGACCGTCGTCGATACCGATGGCGATGTGACGCTGCTTGTGCCCTGGCTTGAGTCGGTGGGCGTTGACGGCGTTCTGCCGTTGGAGTTTCAGGCGGGTGTGGACGGTCTGGCGCTGCGTAAAAGCCATCCGCATTTTCGGATGGTGGGGCACTACAACAAACTTGTCATGAACCAGGGCGAGCAGGCCATGCGGGCGGAGTTTGAGCGATTAAAACCCCTCATGAAAACGGGAGGTTTTATCCCAAGCGTGGATCATCAAACGCCACCGGCGGTTTCAATCGAAAATTACAGGCTGTATTTGCGTTTGTTAAGGGAATACACGGTTTTGTGAGCTGCGCCCGGCATTGCGTGTGAATAAATATTACGAGTGACAGTTCCGCGTTTATGTGCGCTGAATACGGGCGGGTCTTCCATCTTCCATTTCGCACAAACATCAGCCGTTACATTTCCTGAAAAATATGAAATCCGCAATCATCATCCGCTGCCCGCTGGCCGCTTTTATTTTATTGTCCGCCGCCGTGCTCCATGCGCAGGCGACGCGCGAGTATGACTTTCCCGGTACTTATAAAAAACGTTCCGCGCAAGGCATGGCGATTCACAAGGACACCGCCTTTCTGCTCAACGATCAGGGGCACTGCCGGATTTATGATTTGAAGGCGAAAACAATGACCGCCGAATACGATCTTGCAAGCGCGGCGCCGGGCAATCACGCCAACTGCGCCTCGTTTGGCGTGGAATACCCGAAGGATAATGCAAAATATCCCGCGCTCTATATTTCGGAATGCAAGGCGCCTTACCGTTGTTTTGTCGAAAGCGTGGACGAAAACGGCTCACGCCTGATACAAACGTTGCAATTGAAGACATCGGGCTTCGACGAAAAAATCGCGGACTGGTTTGTGGACCCGGCGCAAAAATGTCTCTACGTCATCACCCACGCGTCGAAAGTGACCGATGACAAAGGTACCAAGTCACACATAATATCCAAACTTCCGCTGCCGTCCCTGCGTGAGGAAAATGTGACGTTTGGCAAAAAGGACATCCTCGACCAGTTCGAGGTCACTTTCACCAATCTGCTTCAGGGCGGCGCCATTCGCGGCGGGTTCCTGTATCTGCCGGTCGGTTTGCACGATACTCCCAAACATATGGAGCGCAAGGACAGGGATCGCGCGGTGGTCGTTGTCGACTTGAAAACGAAGCGGATAGTCAAAACCGTGAACGTGAACGCCAGTGTTCCCCACGAGCCGGAGGACGCCGATTTTTATAATGACACGTTGCTTATGTACTGCGGCCAAAAAGGCGGATTATTCAAAATCCCGCTGGATTGAGCAGCATGGGAAATTGACAAAACACAATCCCGGATGGAATGACGTTTGGACAAAGGATGAGAGATGAGGGATGAGGGATGGGGGAGGGCAGGTCGCCATCGGAGCATTTTTTTTCATTACGCGCTTTTCAACCGGCTGCGGGCATGCATACTGCGGATGGATTTTTCTCTTCGTCATGAAAAAATTTTTACTTATCGCCTTAGTAGCTTTGTTTGCCGCCACGCCTGCCATGCGCGCCGAGGGGCGCGCTGACTACGTGAAACAAGTCGAGACTTGCGAATCCATCATCCGCGAATTCATGTCCGACCGAAACTACGCCATCCCCGCGCAAGTGCTTCAGGCCGCGCGCGCGATTGTCATCACGAGCCAGTTTGAAGCCGGCCTCATCTTCGGCATGAAGGGCGGCTACGGCGTGATCATGGTGAAACGCTCCGACGGCACCTGGAGCATTCCGGTGCTCATCCGCGCCGGCGAAGCCAGCGTCGGCCTCCAGGTCGGCGGCAAAACCATCGAGACCGTTTACGTCATCACCGACGACGCCACGCCAAAGGTGCTCTTCACAAAACGCCTCAATGTCGGCGTGGACGCCAAGGCCGTCGCCGGCCCGAAATACGCCGAGGCCGAAAGCGTGAGCAAGGAAATCCTCCAGACGCCCGTGATCGTTTACGTGAAAAACAAAGGTCTGATGGCCGGCGCCACCGTCAAGGCCGGCTACATGAGCCGCAACGACGACGCCAACCGCCGCTTCTACGACACCGAATACACAATGCCCGAACTGCTCTACGGAAATTTCGTCCCCCCCCCCGCAAACGTGCAGCCGCTGATGGCGTATATCAAACAGATCGCGGAATAAAGGGCGCTGCGCTCAAAACTCCAAGTTTCAAAATCCAAAATTCCAATTTCCAAATCCCAAGTTTCCAAATCCCAAACACCAAAATTCCAAACTCCAAAAACAAACGGCCTCCGCAACACGCGGAGGCTTTTTTTGGATTTTACGCGGCAGGGACTTCGCTTGCCGGTTGATATTTTTTTGGAGTTTGGTACTGATGTTACGCGGTCGGCGGTTTTCGTAGGGCCTGCCCTTGTGTCAGGCCGTGCTCGCGAAGGAGGCCACTTTGGTAATTCGCGGCCGGGCAAAAGGTCTGGCCCTACGGGCTGCGTAACATCAGTTTGGAATTTGGAATTTGGAATTTGGATTTTTGGATTTGGAAATTGGGATTTGAAAATTGGGATTTGGGATTTCCCCATCTATTCATCCTCGTCCCCATCCCGCCCCATCACACGCCCCATCACGGGCACATCGTAATTAAAACGGATCAACCCTTGCAAACTTCCCCATTCGTCCGTCGGCAGACGGATGTCGCGCACGCGTGAAAAATCCACGATGTCCGCCCCGCTTCCAGTCGCATCGACATTGACCGGCTCGCGCGTCAAAAACACCCACAGCGCGCCCTCGATCAACCTGAACGAATCCTCCGACGACTGCACACCGAGCGCCTGCATGCCCAGCGTGCGCGCGGCGGCCTTGCAGAGCGGCAGCAGGTCCATGTGCCAGTTGCTGATGTGTACCGCCAGAATGCCGCCCGGCGCGAGACGCTTCGCATAAAGTTGAAACGCCTCCTCCGTCGCCAGATGCAACGGCACCGAGTCACCCGAATACGCATCGACGATCAGCACGTCGTAAGCCGCCTCGCCCGCCGCCTGTTCGCGTTCGAGCATCAGGCGCGCATCGCCGACCACCGTCCGCGGCGCGCCGGCCGATTGCTCCATGTAAGTGAAAAATTTCCCGTTGCGCGCGACTTGGTCCACAAGCGGGTTGATCTCGAAAAACCGCCACGTGTCCCCCGCCCTCGCCCACCTGGCCATCGTGCCGGTGCCAAGCCCGATCGCGCCCACGCGCATCGGACGTCCACCATTTCCGCTATTTCGGTCATATCGGTCATATCGGTCATCTCTGTCATCTCCGCCATTTCCGCCATTCCCACCATCTCCGCCATTCCCACCATTCCCGCCCGCTCCGCCATCCTTGCCACTGCCATCCTCGCCACCGCCGCCCGCTCCGACATCTCCGCCTGCCCCGCCTCTTGCCTCTCTCGCCTCCGCGAGTTTTTCAATATCGCGCAAATTGATTTTCCTAGACGCCCCGCCCGCCGCGCCTGCCGCGCCCGCCCTGCCCGCCCATTTTTCGTGCAACATCACCGACAGCCCGCCCGCGAGCGGGCCGTAGTAAGTCGTCGCCATTTTTTCCACCGTTTCGTCATCATCGTCATGCGCCTGCTCGCCGTGAAGCGTGCCGCCGTTTGTCAGCATATACACGCGCGTCAGCACGCCGCCGACATACAAGTCGCCCTCGCCGACCTTGAGCGCCCCGTGAAAATTGCGCGCGCGCAGCACGATGCCGCGGTTGTCCATGCCCGTCGCCGTCCACACCAGCATGCACGCGCACACGGACGCGAGCGCCAGCACGCCGCTGAAAATCCGCACATACCAGACGCGCTCCCACGAAAGCACCGTGAAAACAAGCGCCACCACCGCGCACCCGGCGAGCGCGATCTGATATTCCCAATATCCCGAAAACAACAACGGCGCCACAAACGACACCAGCATCCCGCCCACCGCCCCGCCCACCGCCACGCCGAGATAAAACCGCGTCAGCCGCGCGCCCTCCGGACGCGTTGCGTAAAGCCACCCGTGCAAAAACGTGCCGCAAAAAAACACCATCGCCGTGCCTGCCGCGATACTTGCCACGAACGCATCGCCGCCCTGGTTCTGCGCCGCGAATCCGCACCCGATCAACGCCGCCGGCGCCAGCACGCGCCACACCGGAATCCACCGCTCCCCCGCGCGCGAAAACCCCGCCACGTAACTCAGCAAAAACGCGCCCAGCAAAATCGCCCACAACAACGGCATCGGCGCCACATCCATCGACAAATGATTCGTCGTTGCCACCAGCGTGAACGAACTCAACCCCGGCAAAACAAACCACCACGCCGCGCCGGAAAGCCCGCGAGGCAACGCGGCAGACCCGGTTTTTTCCGGCGATTCCGAAACCGCCAGCGCCGCTTCAAGAGCATCCCGCGCGACGGGGGCGGACCTTGCTTTTTGCGGCGCCCACGCCACGCACGC
>JAISGL010000334.1 GCA_031263125.1 Opitutaceae bacterium
TTCCTTGTCTGCGCCGGCGCGACGGCTCACGCCGCCCAAAAATGGATTAAACTCTCAAGCGAACATTTTGATTTGTTCAGTTGCACGTCGGAAGGCGACTCGCGGCAGCTCCTCGTCGAATTGGAACAATTCCGCGAATTCTTCTTCACCGTCATCCCGCAAGGCCGCGTTTATGACGCGAAACCGGCAATATTCATATTTGATACGCAAAAACAATACAGCCCCTACCAAATCCTCACGCCCGACGGAAAAGAACGGCCCAATATCGGCGTTTACATGGGCGGCCCATTGCAGGCGCGCATCATGCTGTTAAATCATAATATCGAACAGGGCCTCTCCACGATCTTTCACGAATATGTACACTCGCTCGCGCACGCCCGCATGGGGACAAAAATCCCCGCGTGGTTCAACGAAGGCCTCGCCGAAGTCTACGAAACATTCAGCGTCTCCCGCGACACCGTCATCTTTGGCAAAGCGCACGAGGGCCACGTCCGCGCCCTGCGAACCACGCCCATGATTCCATTGGGCACCTTGTTTTCCGTGGATCATAAAAGCCCGTATTATAACGAGCGCGAAAAAATGAATATATTCTATTCCCAGTCGTGGGCGCTCATCCACTACGCGATGCTCGGAACAAACAATGAGCCTTACACCATGAAAAACATCCTTCGCTTTGTGGATGTGATTTCGCGTCCCAACAGCGTGTACACGGAAGCCTTCGCCAAAATATTCGGCACGGATTACAAACAACTGGAAAAGGCTCTCGGCGCCTATCTGCGCGCCGGAAAATACACGCAAATGACCACCAAAATCCCCATGAAACCCATCGCGGGAAAAATCACGGTCACGCCCATGACGGACGGGGAGCGCGACATCGAACTCGCCGGACTGTTGTGGCGCTCGCGCAAAGCCCTCGCAGCCGAGGTGGCGCTGTTCCAGCTTATGGAACAATATCCCGAAAATCCGCGCCCCTATGAAATCTTCGCGGAAATAAAAATGGCGGAGCGGGAAAAAAGCAGCGTCACGGATTACCTGCGCAAAGCCGTTGATAAAAAATCCACCAACCCGATGGTGTACACCTGGCTCCTGAGAAATTATTACAGCGGCTCGAACCAGCCGCCCGGTTACATGATGCCCGACGACATGGCCGCCGAATACACCGCCCTCGTTGACCGCGCGCTGGAACTCGCGCCCGACTGCATGGAAGCCTACGAAATGCTCGCCATCATCGAATCGCAACGGGCCAGCATACGCGTCAAAAAAATGAATGCCGTGCTCGAAGCCCTCATCTCCATGCGTGAACGCGGCAGGACATGCCTTGCGCTGGCCACCGTCTACTGGCGCCTGAAACGTTACGACGACGCGGAATCCGCGTTGAAAGTCCTGTCGGCGGACCCGAAATCCACCTACGACATAAAGCGTCGCGCGCGCGATTTGGAGCGCCGCATCGCAAAGGAAACCGGCAGGGAAGTTCCGCCGCCCCTGCCCCGCCCGCCCAAACAACGGCAGCCATTCACCCTGCCGTTCGGCGAAAAGTGACGGAAATACGCGATTGGTTTTCCCAAAAAACGCGGCAGCGCCTGGGGGCTTGGGAGCCTGGGAGCACGGGCATCTTTGCCCGCGATGCGTCATCGAAAAACACCAAGCGGGCGCACGGTATTTCGCGAGCAGAGATGTCCGCGCTCCCAGGCGGGGTCTTCGCGTTGCCTCCACCCAACACCTAATCGCAGGATTCCGGTTTGGTTGGCGGAGTTTATTTGACGTTTGACGTTGACGTTGACGGTGACGGCGGAAGTGCGCCCTTGCAGCAGTTACGCATCGTTGCCCTTAAGTGATATTGTGCAATTCATTGATATATAAAGAATTGCAAACATCATTTTTCGCAAAATTTAGATGTAAATTTTAATGTTAATGATGTACATAATCTGTCCCTGTTTTTCTGTTTTTCCCCAAGCGGGCGCATGACGTTTCGCAGGCAGAGATGCCCGCGCTTCCAAGAAGGGCCTTCGCGTTGCCTCCACCCAACACCCAATCGCGAGATTCGGGTTTGGTTGGTTGGCGGGGTTTATTTGACGTTTGACGTTGACGTTGACGGCGGAAGTGCGCCCTTGCAGCAGTTACGTATCGTCGCCCTTAAGTGATATTACGCAATTCATTGATATATAAATAATTGCAAACATCATTTTTCGTAAAATTCAGGTGTGAATTTTAATGATGTACATAATCTGTCCCTGTTTATGTCTCTGTTTATCCCGATTTATTCGGCTTCGATCTTGTCTGCTTGCGTGCCAGTTATTTTTACGATTTTCCCGGGATCACCGTCGCCGCCCCGGGCAATCACCAAACGCATGCCGGGCAGGCTGCCTGTGTCACCCAACCCCGTGTCACCCACCCTCCCTGCCACCCAATCCGCAATCATCGCCTCTGCTTTCGGGGTTGATCCATCCCTCCCCGTTACTTCCCCATTACTTCCCCGTTACTTCCTCATCACTGCTTCTCCCCAGATTGCGTCTCCCCGGATAATCCGCCTTCGGAAATCGAAAATGAGAAGCCATGTGAAAAAACAAACAAACCGGACATAAAAACTTTTCACCGGCCTGATCTTGTCAGACGATCCCGCGTCACGCACCCACGCACCCATCCATATGAGCACAAACGCCCCCATCTCCACCACACTCCCCACACGCCCCACACGCCCCGCACGCCGGTTTCCCAAGCTGCCCAAACTGCCCCGCGTCATCCTCTGGACGCTTGTCGTCACCATCGGAGCCGCCTCGCTCGGCGTGCTCGCATTCTCGCGCGGCGAACAAATCAACGCGCTCTGGATCGTCGTCGCCTCGGTGTGCGTGTTCGCGGTCGCGTACCGATTCCACTCCGCGTGGCTCATGGCCAAAGTGCTCACGACCGACGACCTCCGCGCCACACCCGCCGTCACCCACGAGGACGGACGCGACTACGTGAAGACAAACCGCTGGATCGTCTTCGGACACCACTTCGCCGCCATCGCCGGACCCGGCCCGCTCGTCGGCCCCGTGCTCGCCGCGCAATTCGGCTTCATGCCCGGACTTCTCTGGATGCTCATCGGCGCCACGCTTGGCGGCGCCGTCCACGACTCGGTCATCCTCTTCTGCTCCATCCGCCGCGGCGGAAAATCCCTCGGCCAAATGATTCGCGACGAGACCGGTCCGCTCGCCGGCTTTCTCGCGCTCGTGAGCATCGTGTCGATCATGGTGATCATCCTCGCCGTGCTCTCGCTCGTCGTCGTCAACGCCCTCGCCGAAAGCCCCTGGGGACTCTTCACCATCGCCGCCACCATGCCGCTCGCCATGCTCATGGGCTGCGCGCTCCGCTTCTGGACGCCGGGCCGCATCGGGCTTGTCAGCGCGTTCGGCGTCGTCGGACTCCTCGCCGCCGTGGTCGGGGGAAAATTTTTGCAGGGCAGTCCGCTCGAATCCCTTTTCCTCCTTAAAAACACAACACTCGCCTGGTGGATCATGGGCTACGGCCTCCTTGCCAGCGTGCTCCCCGTGTGGCTCCTGCTCGCGCCGCGCGACTACCTGAGCACGTTCATGAAAATCGGCGTCGTCGCCGTGCTCGCCCTCGCGATCGTGTTCATCGCGCCCGCGCTGCAAATGCCCGCCTTCACCGCGTTCATCGACGGCAGCGGGCCGGTTTTTGCGGGACCGGTTTTTCCATTCTGCTTCATCACCATCGCGTGCGCCGCCGTGTCGGGTTTCCACTCGCTCATCGCCTCCGGCACCACGCCCAAAATCATCGCGCGCGAAAAAGACATCCGCGTCATCGGCTACGGCGCGATGATCACCGAAATGCTCGTCGGCGTGATGGCGCTCATCGCCGCGTGCACCATGCACCCCGGCGAATATTTCGCGATCAACATGAAAGGCGAACCCGCCGCCGTCACCGCCCGCGTCACCTCGCTCGGCTATCCCATCACCGAGGCGCAAATGGCGCAACTCGCCGACGACGTTGGCGAGCACACCATGATCGGACGCGCGGGCGGCGCGCCCACCTTCGCCGTCGGCATGGCCGAGATGCTCTCGCGCGTCTACGAAAGCAAAACCGCGAAACAAATCTGGTATCACTTTGCCATCATGTTCGAGGCGCTTTTCATCCTGACGACCGTCGACGCCGGCACGCGCGTCGGACGTTTCCTCGTGCAAGACCTGCTCGGCATGGCGTGGAAACCGCTTGGGCGCACCACCTCGCGCGCCAGCGCATGGCTCGCGAGCCTCCTCTTCGTCGCCGCGTGGGGCTGGTTCCTTTACCAAGGCGTCATCGATCCGCTCGGCGGCATCAATTCCCTCTGGCCGATCTTCGGCGTGGCGAACCAGCTCCTCGCCGTGCTCGCGCTCTCGCTCGGCACCACCGTGCTCATTAAAATGGGCAAGGCGCGCCACATCTGGGCAACGCTGCTCCCGCTCGCGTGGCTCTGCTCCGTGACGATCAGCGCCGGCCTCATGAAAATTTTCAGCGCCGACCCGCGCCTCGGATTCCTCAGCCACGCCGCCGTGTTGCGCGGCAACATCGCCGCCGGCGGCGCCGAAGACCAACTCGCGCAATGGAGCCGTCTCCTCACGTCGGACTGCGTGAACAGCATCGTGACCGGCGCGTTCCTCGTGCTCGTGCTGCTCGTCGTCGGCGTCAGCGCGCGCCAGTGGTGGCGGCTCCTCACCAAACGCGAAACGCCAGTGCTCACCGAGGAACCCTACGTGGCCGTGAAAAACGAAACATAAAATGCAACCGTGAAAAAACACGAAGGACCCGGCGCGACGAAGCCGCAACCAAAGGTGGAGTGTTTTTAATTCACCGCGGAGAACACTGAGAGCACGGAGAACCTGAGAGCACGGAGAACATTGAGAACGCGGAGAAATGCTTCCGCCTCCGTGTCCTCGGTGTCCTCCGTGGTGAATTGGTCTGGATGGGATTGTCCCGTAGGAAAATCGTGCGCAAAAAAATCAATTCTCAAAGTCAGCAGCTCGAAGAATGCGAAGCGCGGAAAAAGTGAAACCGAAAACAACAGCAACCCTCAACCTTCAGCCCTTCCGCAATCTTCAACCTTCAGCCCTTCAGCTTTTCAGCCCTTCAGCCCTTCAGACCCTTTCCTCCTTCGCGATTGGACAAACCGAAACACAAACCGGGCTACAAACCGAAACATGCCCCCAAATATAAAAGCTGGCGCACCTCCGCCCGACTGGTTTTTCTTCCGTATAACATGCCGCATATGAATCCCGACAACAACATCCCCGCCACCGAAACCAAGAGGCAAAAAATCAACCGCCTTCTCGCGCAGGGCATGACGCCCACGCAAATCGCGAAGGAAGCCGGCGTCTCGCGATACTACGTTTACATCGTCAAAAACAACCTCACCCTCCCGCGCTACGCACGCCCGGGACTCAAGAACACGGAACCCCGGCGCCCGGGACCCGGACGCGGCAATCGCAAAGCCGTCCCCTTCACCGACGAGGAACGCGCCGCCTTCGCCGCCGTCCTCTCCGGCCCGCCGCCGGTCCCCACGCGCGCCCGGAAAAAGAGCGCGTCCCCCCCCGGCGATTTGTGGACCGCCAAGCAGTCGCGCGCCTGGTTTTTAAGGCACTTCGGACGCTACCCGCAACGCCGCCAGCTCGCCGACTTCGCCGAGGAACACGGCATCATCTTCGCGCCGGAAGACCCCGATGACATGGAATGGGATTCGCTCAATTTTTTCGACGCCACCTTCTACGCCACGCAAGCCGCGCGCATCCAGGCGCGCAAGGAATCCGGCGGGGCCAAACCGCGCGATGCCATCGCGACAAACCCCGATGAACCCACGCCGGAGAAGAAATACCGCCGCCGTTCCGCGCGCGTGGAAATCCTCACCGAGGCCGACATCGCCGAGATGGAACGCGCCAACAAAAGAGTGCAGGAGGAAATGGCCCGCAACGCCGTCGCCATCGCCGCCAAATCACACGCGCAACCCATCCGCTCCCCCGGCGTCAAACTCGGCCGCAACGACCCCTGCCCTCATAACCCCGGCATCAAGTTCAAACGCTGCTGCGGCGCCGACGGCGACCACTTCTGCACCCGCGACGCGCAATAACCCAAGACAGGCGAAGCTCCGCCTGAATGCAGCACAAACATAGCACGCAGCCGCCGGATTGACGTAGCACGGGCATCTTGCCCGCGTTCCGGGAGTAGCGCGGGCGTCCCGCCCGCGTCGGAGACGTCATGCCGGCTTCGATACAGGCAAAATGTCCGTGCCGCGGCGTCTTGCTTGTCCGGTTTTTGTTACGCGCCCCGCGGCGGCAGATTTCGTAGCCTGACCTTGTGTCAGGCCGCGCACGCCGCGTAACATCAGTAATTATATTTTTGAGAAATGATATTAACCGCCATGCAACCTGAAAAATCCCATCCTCTCCACCGCTCCGCCAGCCGCTCCGTCAGCTGCGCCGCCAACCGCTTCGACAACCGCTCCGTCAGCCGCGCCGCCGGCCATGTCGCCCACCGTGTCGCGGCCATCGTGTGTTTTGCGATATCCTGCTGTTTCTGTTTTCCCAACCGCGCCGCCGCGGCCGTGTGGCATGTCGCGCCTGATGGCGATGACGCCGCCGCCGGCTCGCTGGCGAAACCCTTCGCCACGGTGCAACGCGCGCAAAAGGCCGCCTCGCCCGGCGACACGGTTTATTTGCGCGGCGGCGTCTACAAAATGCAGGAGGCGCAAATCGCGCGGCGCGACGGCATTTTTGCCTACCTCATGGTTTTGGACAAAAGCGGCGAAAAAGGAAAACCGATCACCTATGCGGCGTATCAGGACGAAAAACCGGTGTTTGATTGCACCGACGTGAAGCCCGCCAACTGCCGCGTGGACGCCTTCCTCGTTTCCGGTTCGTGGCTGCACCTGCGCGGCATCGACGTGACCGGCGTGCAAGTCACCATCACGGGCCACACGCAATCCATCTGTTTTGAAGTCCACGGCGACAACAATATTTTCGAACGCCTCACCATGCACGACGGACAGGCCATCGGCGTTTATCTGGCGCGTCGCGCGTCGCAAAACCTGATCCTCAACTGCGATGCCTGGAACAACTGGGATTATACTTCCGAGGGCGGCGCCGGTGGCAACGCCGATGGCTTTGGGTGTCATGGCGATGGCGCCGGAAATATATTCCGGGGCTGCCGCGCCTGGTATAATAGTGACGACGGTTTTGATTGTATCAATCAAGCCCAGGCCGTGGTGTTCGAAGATTGCTGGGCGTTTTATAACGGCCTCAACAAAGCCGGAAAATCACTCGGTGACGGCAACGGTTTCAAGGCCGGCGGCTACGGCATCAGAAACTCCAACGTGCCGAATCCCATCCCGCGCAATACCGTGCGCAACTGCATCGCCGTTCGCAACAAAGTCAGCGGATTCTATGCAAATCACCATCCGGGCGGCGGTGATTGGTATAATAATTCCGCCTACGCCAACGGGCGGGCCAATTATAATTTCCTCTGCCACAAACCCGACCCCGACAAAACCAAACGCGGTGTGGATATCCCCGGCGCCGGCCATGTGATACGCAACAACCTCAGCCACGGCACGCCACCGGACAGGGCGGTCATCCAGCTTGCGGCCACCGGCAATCAAATCGATCACAACGCCTTTCCTCCCGGAATGGTTTTGTCCGATTCGGATTTTGAAAGCCTTGACGAGACGCAACTCACCGCACCCCGCCAGCCCGGTGGCGGCCTGCCCAAACTCACCTTTCTCAAGCCAAAAGCGGGAACCCCGCTGATAGGCGCCGGTGTAAATGTCGGTCTGCCCTTTGCCGGTGAAGCCCCGGACATCGGCGCGATTTCGCAGTCCCCCGAAAAGGGCAACCGCAACTGATGCCAGTCGTCGAAAACCGTCGTCGAAAACCGGCCCGTTCGAAGCATTCGCGATATGATGCTGTTACAGGACGCATCACAAAAACTGAACGGGCCAGGCCGCCGGATCGAGTAGCGCGGGCATCCCGCCCGTGAGTCTGCGTAGCGCGGGCGTCCCGCCCGCGTTTCGGGAGTAGCGCGGGCATCTTGCCCGCGTTCCGGGAGTAGCGCGGGCGTCCCGCCCGCGCCGAAAACGGCATGGGGGGCGGCGCTTCGCGCCGCCCACGGGCAAGATGTCCGTGCTGCGCGAGACAGGTCTTCGGCCCGACGTTCACCTCGCGGGGCGCCATTCGTGCAGGGCCAGCGCGGCGGCGCCGAGGGCGCCGCTGAACTCGCCCATCGTCGAATAAACGACCTCGGGCATGCGCGATTCGGAGAGCGCGAGGATTGACTCCATCGTTGCGCGCAGAGGTTGCAGCAGGGCGTCCCCGAATTGCGTCAGCGGACCGGCGATCACGATTTTTTCCGGATCGGCCACAAGCGACAGATGGGCGATGGCCCAGCCGAGACATTTCGCGGCTTCGCTGACGACGAGCGTGGCAAGCGGGTCGCGGCACTGGATGGCCTGCACGATGTCTTCGAGCGTCACGGCGGAAGCCTTTTTTTTCAAAATGGATTTTTCACCGCTGGAAATGGCGTTTTGCAGCGCCCGCTGGATGGCTCGCGCCGAGGTGGCTTCCTGAAGTTCGACTCCGGGGAGTTCCGGGTTTTGCGAGCCGTTGCCAAACCACGCCGCCGCGCGTTTGAGCAGGATGGGGCAGCGCCAGCGTCCAAACTCGCCCGCGCCGTGGCGCGCGCCGCTGTAGAGGCGCCCGTTCAGGACCATGCCCGCGCCGACGCCGCTGCGGATGCCCACGCAGATGAAATCCCGCACCCCGAGTCCCTGCCCGAACCAAAGCTCGGCGAGCGCCATTGAGCGCACGTTGTTTTCAAGGTAGACCGGCACGCCGAACTTCGTCGTCAGGCGCTTCGCCAGCATGATATTTTTCCATTTGGAAATATATTTGTAACGGAGCGCGACGCCTTCGGTTGAATTGACCAGGCCCGGCACGCCCACGCCGATTGCGAGCAGGCGCCGGGAGTCCGACGGGAGGACTTGCGCGATGGTTTGCTCGATTTTTTTGACAACGTCGGCCGCGGAGTCGTTTGCGCTGATTTCCGTGTGCGCGCGGCGCAGGGGCGTGTCGGCAAAATCCACGGCGGTGGCCATGATGTGACGCGCCTCAAAGTCGATGCCCGCAAACTCGCCGCCGTCGGGGTTGAGCTTGAGTTGCATGGGGGGGCGGCCTGATTCGCGCGTGGCTTTTTCGGTTTCCAGCAGGAAGCCGTCGGCAATGAGGCGTTCCACGTAGATGCCGGCGGTGGACGGCGAGAGATGCAGCGAGCGCGCGAGTTCCACGCGGGATATGCCGCTCGAACTGCGCACCAGTTTCAAAATGTCGGACTCCAGATCGGATACTTTCAAATGACTGCGTCTCATGGGTGCTGTTTTTACAGTTTAATTGGACGGCCGGTGCAAGCGTATTCCGGTTTTTGCAGCGGGAAAAACAGGCATGTGCGATTTTTTAAAAAAACTTCTTGCCATGTCGGGGTTATTTATTTTGATTTCGTAATAAATGACCAATCCTTCATCCGGCCTCCTCTGAAAGACGACCCTGAATCTCCCAAAAAAACACGCCTGTCCCGCCCAAGCCTTTTTTCCTCAACCTATGAAAATATTCATCGACACCGCTGATATTAAGCAAATTGAAGAAGCCCTCCAGTGGGGCGTCATTGATGGCGTGACGACCAATCCGTCGCACGTATCCAAAACCGGCCGTCCCGCCGCCGATGTCTATCGCGACATTTGCGGGGCGGTGAAAGGCCCCGTCAGCCTGGAGACCATCGCGCTTGACGCGCCCGGAATCATCAAGGAGGGCAGGGCGCTCGCCGCGCTTGGCGAAAACGTGGTCGTGAAAGTCGTGAACACGGTCGAGGGCCTGAAGGCGGTCAGGGCGCTTTCCAGCGAAGGCATCAAGACGAATGTCACGGTGACGTTCTCGCCGACGCAGGCGTTGCTCGCCGCGAAATGCGGCGCGACGTATGTCAGCCCGTTTGTCGGGCGCCTCGACATGTTCGGCCACGTGGGCATGGAGCTGGTGCGCCAGATCAGGACGATTTATACAAACTACGGCTACAAGACCGAGATCATCGTCGCCGCCGTGCGCCACCAGACGCACGTCCTCGAATCCGCCCTGTGCGGCGCGGATGTTTGCACGATGGCCTGCGACATCATCAGGCAGATGTTCGAGCATCCGCTCACCGAAATCGGCATTCAAAACTTCCTCAACGACTGGAAGAAGGTGCCGCTGAAATGAGTCCGTGGGCGTACGTGCGTGCGCGTGTGCGCGTGTGCATGTGTGCATGTGTGCGTGTCCTCGCGCTCTTTTTTAATTTTTCCCAAATTTTCCAGTTTAAAAATATAATCATGAATATCGCATTTATCGGGCTTGGCGTCATGGGGCTGCCCATGTCGTTGAACTTAATCAAGGGCGGGCACAGGGTGCGTGGTTACACGCTGCTTGAAAAAGACATGGCGGCGTTTGTCGCGGGCGGCGGCATCGCGGCGAAAAGTTCCGCCGAGGCGGTGCGCGACGCCGGGTTGATCATCAGCATGCTGCCGGCGGGCGAACACGTGCGCGCCGCCGTCTTCGATCCGGGCGGCATTGCCGGGGGCATGCCGGAAAGCGCGCTCTATGTGGACATGTCCACGATCGGGCCGCTTGAAACCGACCGGATTCGCGGGCAGCTCGCCGGACGCGGCCTGTCGATGATGGACGCGCCCGTGGGCCGGACATCGGCGGCTGCGCGCACGGGCACGCTCCTGATTTTCGCCGGCGGCACGCCGGAGCAGATCGCGCGCGCCGAGCCTGCCTTCAAGTGCATGGGCGAGCGCACGATCGACTGCGGCGGCGCGGGCCGGGGCATCCGCATGAAGCTCGTGAACAATTTCATGAGCATTTCGCTCAACGCGCTTGCGAGCGAATGCATGGTGTTTGCCGACGCGCTGGGTGTTTCGCGCCCGCTCGCCATCGACGTGATGGGCGGCACGCCCGCGGGCAGGGGACATTTCACCACGACGTATCCAAAAAAAGTTTTCGCCAACGATCTCGCGCCCGATTTCGCGCTCAACCTCGCGCACAAGGACCTCGGTCTCGCGCTCGACGCCGCGAACACGCTGCACGTGCCGCTCCCGCTCGGAGCCGCCGCGCGCGAAATATATTCGATGGCCCGCGCGAAAAAAATGGGCGCCCTGGACTGGACGGCCCTGCTGCGCTTCTACGAAGAAACCGCGAACCCGAAGGGCTAGTTTTATTATCGGGCAGATCGGTCCGATCTGTTAGATATGTCCGATCAGACCGCTCAGACAGATCAGCCCGATCAGCCCGCTCCCCCTCCCAAAAAAACCACTCATGGATTTCCCCGCAGGCACACTCGTCTGGATATGCGGCGTGGCGCTCGTGGCCAGTTTTGCGCAGGGTCTCACCGGCTTCGGTCTGGCCGTGATCTGCACGCCGCTGCTCTCGGTGATGCTGCCCGTGCAAACAAGCGTGCCCGTGGCGGCGGTGTGCGGCGGGGCGGTGACGATTCCAATCATCATGACACTGCGCCGGCATATATTGTGGAAACCCGTGCTCACGCTGGCGGTCAGCGCGGTGCCGGGAATATTTCTCGGCGCGCGACTGCTCAAGGGCGTCCCGTCCGCGTGGATCATGGGTGCGATGGGGGCCGTGCTCACGTGCCTGGGGCTGTTTCAATTGTGCAACGGGCGCGTGCCCCCGGCGTTTCGCGGGCGGGCGCTCGGCGCGGCGTGCGGATTTTTTTCCGGCATGATCGGCGCCGCTGTGGCCGCGCCCGGGCCGCCGGTCATCGCCTACACGAGCCTGCAAACCACCTGGAGCGTGGACGAAACGAAGGCCGTCATGAACGTGTTTTTTCTGCTGCAATCGCTCGTGGTCGTGCCCGTTTACTGCATGAACGCGCAAATGACGCCTGACGTGCTGCGCGCGGTCGCGCGGGCGTTTCCGTTTGTCGCGGCGGGGCTGGGCGGCGGCTTGGTTTTGTCGCACCTGTTGCGCAATCAAATGCCGGTTTTGCGCCGCATCATCCACGCGGCGGTTTTGCTGCTCGGCGTTTATATGCTTTGCCGCGCCGCGCTGGCCTGAATTTCCAACCAAGGCATCCGTCAACCCAATCACCCCGTCACCATTTCCCATGATCAAAATCGTCCCCTACAAAGGCTGGCAAAACAACCTCAGTCTCGGCAACGGCACGGTGGAGCTGATCGTGACGCTCGACGTGGGGCCGCGCATTTTATCCTACACGAAAAACGGCGGCTTCAATCCGCTCAAAAACAACGATGACCAGATGGGCGGCACGGCCGAGGCGGCGTGGAAAATCCGGGGAGGGCACCGCTTGTGGGCCGCGCCGGAAAATCGCGCGACAACCTATTTTCCCGACAACGCGCCCGTGTCCTGGAAGCAACTCGGCGGGCTGGGGCTGGGCGCGCGCGTGACGCCGCCGCCCGAAAAATCGAACGGCCTTCAAAAGGAAATCGACATCGTCCTCGACGCGCAAGGCGCCGGCGTGACACTCACGCACCGCATCACGCGCATCGCCGCCACACCCGTGACGCTCGCCCCGTGGGCGTTGACCGTGATGACCCCCGGCGGCGTCTGCATCATGTCGCAACCGTCTTTCGGCGAACATCCGCGCGACCTGCTGCCAAACCGGACGCTTGTGCTCTGGCCTTACAGCGACCTCGGCGACCCGCGCTGGCATTTCGGAAAACACCACTACCTGCTGCGGCAGGACGCGACGCGTGGCCCCAACAAACTCGGACTCGCGCTCACGGCGGGGTGGGCGGGCTACGCGGTGGGAGGCGTCCTGTTCATAAAAAGATTCCCGTGGGAAAACGGCGCGCCTTATCCGGACGGCGGCTGCAATTTCGAAACCTTCACCAACGCCAGAATGCTCGAAATCGAAAGCCTCGGCCCGCTCGTCACGCTTCAGCCGGGGCAGACGGCCGGGCACGTCGAGACATGGGAATTGCACGACGGCCCGGACGTGGCGGCGCCCGACTTTGAGCAGGCGCTTGCCGCGCGACTCGGGCAACTCGAAGGCATGAAAATGTGAGGAGCGCGACGCGGGAAAGCGCACTGATCCGGCAATCCAAAAAAAATCCGAAAAAAACCGACAAAAGCCCTTGACATGCCTGAATATATTTATTTCGATTTCGTAATAATGATGCTTCCAATGTCCCCATTTCCTCCGCGAGCCTCCCATTTTGCATGGCGCGCATCCGCCAAAAAACCCTTTCGCACATATTCAAACAGCCGTTGAAAAAGCCGGAAAATCCAATGAACACGAACGAGACGACACAACCCTGCATCGGGGTGATTTTCCTCGGACGCAAGCGTCCGGGGTTTGACATGGATTGGGGGAGCGCGATGGAGAAGCGCGTGCGCGACGTGCTCCAGACGCTGCCCTGCCGCATCGCCGAGCCGCCCGAAAAAGTCATGGACGAAGACACACTGCGCGGCGCGATGAAATCGTTCGGCGACCGGCGCATCGAGGCGCTTGTCGTTTTGCAAGGCACGATGGGCGACGCGCGCCTCTCGCAATCCGTCGCGCAAATGTGGCGGGACCCCGTCGTTATCTGGGCCACGCCGGAAAATCAAAGCGGTGATATGATCAGCTCGTGCTCGCTCGTCGGCACGCACAACTGGGGGTCGGTGCTGCGCCAGCTCGGTCATCCGTTTGAGCTTGTTTACGGCACGCCGGAAGAGGACGGCACCCAACGCCAGTTTGCCGAAGCCATCAACATAGCCCTCACATGCCGCCGTCTGCGCAACACGCGCCTCGGCCTCGTCGGCGGACAGGCGCCGGGATATTTCGCGATGGCCGCGGACACATTTGTCACCTACCGCGCCCTCGGCGCGCAAACGCAGTCGTACAGTCTGATCGAATTTGACAACATCGTCCGCGTCATCAGCGACAGGGAAATCGCCGATGACATCGGGCGCTTCAAAGCACTCGGCATCCCGCACAAGGACACGACCGACGCCGACCTCCCGATGGCGTCGCGCCTTTATCTTGCGATGCGCGCCTGCCTCGACAACGAACGGCTCGACGCACTCACCGTCCGCTGCTGGCCGGAAATGGCCGCGCATTTTGGCCAATGGCCCTACGCGGGCATCGCGCGCCTCCTCGACGAAGGCCGCGCGGTCGCCTGCGAAGGCGACGCCGACGGCGCGCTCACCACGCTCATCGGAAAACACCTCGGCATGGGTCCCTGCTACATTACCGACTGGCTGGAGCACGACCACAGGACGATCACGACCTGGCACATCGGCGCGGCGCCCACGTCGTTCTGCCCGCCCGCCGGCCAGCCCGGAGGCCCGCGCCTCGCGAAACATTTTAATATAAGAAAACCGGCCGTGTTCGAGGCGACGCTCCTCGAGGACATGCCTGTCACCATCGCACGCTTCTGGCGTTGCGACGGCAAATATCTCGTGACCGCTCGCGAAGGCCGCACGATCAAGCCGCGCCGCCACCTCAAGGCGACCAACTCGCTCGTCGAAATGACCGCCGTGGACCCGATGGTCTGGTTCGACACCCTCATCCACGAAGGCATGCCGCACCACGCGCTCGTCTTCCGCGGCCACCACGAAGCCCTGCTCCGGCGCTTCGCAAGGACAATGCAGATGCAATTCATATAATCTGACCCTGCCGCCACGGCATTCCGGTAATAATAATCAAATAAACATATCCCATGACGACACAGACTGCAATTATCATTGGCTTGTTACTATACGGCTTGCTGATGCTTGGCGTATCCATATTCTTCATGCTCCGTGTGAAGAAGGCGACGGACTATCTTGTCGCGGGGCGCGGCCTTCCGGCGTTTATTCTTGCGGGCACAATCGTGGGAACCTGCATCGGCACCGGCGTCGTCATAGGCGCGTCGGGGCTGTCGTACCAGCACGGTTGGGCCGGCTGTGCGTATCCCATCGGGCTGGGTTTTGGCACGCTGATCACGGGCATCATGTTTGCCGTGATGCGACGTTATCAATTCATGACACTGGCGGAAGAAATAGCCTGTTATTACGGCAACCACCGCATTGTCGTCGAATTTTCCAACATCGGTCTCTTTTTGTCGCAATTGTGCTGGCTGACAGTGCAGATCATGGGCGGCGCGGCGGTTCTCGGCGCCGTCACCGGGTTGCCCCGTGAAATGTGCATGGTAATCGCCGGCGCCGTGACAGCCGTCATTTCAATTCCGGGCGGGCTGAAAACGGTTGTATATACTGACTTTTTGCAGGCAGGCATATTATTGGTGGGGTTTGGTCTTCTGTTTTATTCGGCGCTGAGTCACCACGGTGGTTTTGCCGGCATTGAACAGGCTGTTCCCCCGGCTTATCTGTCGATTCTTGGCACGGAATCATACGGCACATGGAAAGTCTTCGGGCTTATGATCGCCTTGATTCTTGGTGTCATCGCCGATCCCGGAAGACGGCTGACAATGTTCAGCGCGCACAGCGCCAGGGGAGCCAGGGGAGCGATGGTGACCGCCGGTATTATTGTAATGGCCTTTTCCGTGATAGTGGGAGTGGTCGGCATGTATACATACCGGCTCAATCCCAATCTTCCCGCCGCCGACCAGGCGTTGCCGTGGCTTGTGATGAACGTGCTCCCCCCGTGGCTCGCGGCGGTGATCGTGGTATCAATCGCATCCGCTGTTTTCTCCTCGGCCAATGGAAACGCGGCAGCCGCCGGGACCTTCTTTGTGCGTCATATATTTCCGCTTGCGACGGGGCGTTTCCCAAAAAATCCCCTGAAGGCCGTGCGACGCGCGCTGGCGGCGGCATTTGTGATAGCGACCTGCATAGGTTTTTATACGGGCGACATCGTCAATTTTGTGGCGAAATTCCTGCCTGTGACAATGAGCGGACTCGCGGTTATTATTCTTGTCGGGCGCTTCTGGAAACGCGCCACATGGCAGGGCGCGCTGGCGGCGCTGATCGTCACGCCGGTGGTTTCACTTGTCATCATGTTCATGCCCACGCAAGGCGCCTTCTGGAGCAATCCCGTGATTCCGGCATCCCTTGCGGGCTTGGTGGCGCATATTATCGCAAGCCTGTCGACACCGCGCAATACGCACGCCTTCGATGATATCGTCAGACAAATGCACCAGGTTCGGGAATCCATCGAGAACGCCCCGCCCGAGGGCCACTAATTTAATCTGATCACAAATTATCATGAGATTATACAACGCAAAACAACTCTGTGACAAAGCCGCCGCGAAAGGTTTCGCCATTCCGGCCCTCAACAACAACGGAGGCAGCTACGACATTGGCCGCGCCATCATTGAAGCGAGCGAAGAACTGCAATCGCCGCTCATCATCCAATGCTTCGAGCCGAATCTCGAATATCGCGGCTTTGATTACGCGGGCAAACTGATCCGCGAACTCGCCGCCGGCATCACCATCCCGATGGCAATCGCGCTCGATCACGGCAGCAGTCCGCAGACCGTCCTGCGCGCCGTCCGCGCCGGCTTTACGCACGTGATGATCGACTACGCGCACAAGCCCATTGCGGAAAACATCGCCGGCACGAAACTCGTGCTCGACCTCGTGCGCCCGCTCGGCATCAGCGTCGAGGCGGAAATCGGCCATATTATAAAAAGCGGCGACGATTCGGATGCGCGCGCGCCCAAGGTATCCGTTGAGGAGGCGAAGGAATTTGCCGCCGGTGTCGACGTTGATCTGCTGGCGGTCGCGGTTGGCACCACGCACGGCATCTTTGTGAAGCAGCCGTGCCCCGACTTGAAACTGATCTCCAAAATCCGCGACGCGGTGAAGCAGCCGCTTGTGCAGCACGGCACCTGCGGCATCTCCATGCGTGATATTTCAAAGGCCGCGAAAGCCGGCATGACGAAGATCAACTTCGGCGAAGGTCTGCGCATGAATTATATAAAATACTTCAACGAGCTGACCGTGACGCTCAGGCACGAGGGCCACGCCTGGCGCATCGAGCGCGCCGCGAAGGACAGGCTCAAGGAAGACATAAAAACCATAATCCGCGCCGTAGGCTCCGAGGGGAAGGCGCATTTGTTCAAATAAAATTCCCATTCCGCCCGGCAATCATTTACTGATGTTACATCCGATAATGAAAAAGAACATGCACCAGCCGTCCGGACTTACCCGGCGTGATTTTATGCAAAGTTGCGCGCTCGGCGCGGTTGCGCTTGCTTCCGACAGCGTGCTTGGGTCGCGTATTTTTGCGGCCACGGGTTCAGGCTCCGCAAATATTCCCAACGGCCCTGCGAGCCGGCGTGTGTTGTTTAATAAGGATTGGGTGTTTGTCGGGAAAACATCAACGGGCGCGACCGCGGCGTCGTTCAACGATGCGAAGTTCAACCGCGTCACGCTTCCACATTCCGCGGTGAAACTCTCCTGGCAAAACTGGGACTACCACAAATGGCATCATCTGTGGACATACAGGAAACATTTCACCCTGCCGAAGGAAATGCGGGGCATGCGTGTCTTTCTTTACTTTGAAGGCGTGATGGCGGGCGTTGCGCCCACGATCAACGACCGCAAACTGCCCGCGCACACCGGCGGTTATCTGCCCGTGCGCTACGAAATCACCAGCCACCTCAAGGATGGGAAAAACGTGATCGCGCTCGAGGTCGATGGGCGCTGGCTCAATACGCCGCCGTCGGGTTCGCCCGAGGGTCCGCGCAACATCGACTTTCTGGAACCAGCCGGCATCCATCGTTCCGTCTGGCTGGAAGCCGTGCCCGCGGCATATATCAATAATGTTTTTGCGAAGCCTGCCGACGTGCTCCAGCAATCACGCCGCCGCGTGGAGGTGTCATGCACTCTGGATTCAACGGGCGTCACAGGCGATGCGCAGGTGGTTGCCGAATTGCGTGACGGAACCCGTGTTCTCGCGCAGGCGAAGAAGCAGGTTTCCATCGGGAAAAAAGGCGGAACCAAATGCGCGCTCGTCCTCCCAAGTCCGGGTGACATCGGCCTCTGGTCGCCGGATTCCCCGCAACTCTACGACGTGGTCACCACGCTCCACGTGGGCGGACAACCCGTGCATGATTACAAAACGCGCATCGGGTTTCGCGAGGCGAAGTTCACGGTGGACGGTTTTTTCCTCAACGGAAAACGCCTCCAGATATTCGGCCTCAACCGCCACGAATTGTATCCGTACGTCGGATACGCCATGCCGCCGCGGGTGATGCGCCGCGATGCCGAAATACTGAAGCACGAATTCAACTGCAATTTCGTCCGCTGCTCGCACTATCCGCAAACGGAGGCGTTTCTCGATGCGTGCGATGAACTCGGCCTGCTTGTCTGGGACGAGATACCGGGCTGGCAGTACATCGGCGACGACACATGGAAGAACCGGCTCGTGCGCGACGTGATCGACATGATCATGCGCGACCGGAATCATCCGTCGGTTGTCATTTGGGGCACGCGCGCCAACGAATCGAAAAGCGACGTGGAACTCTACCGGAAGACGCGCGCCGTGGCAAAGCGCCTCGACGGCTCGCGCCCGACCTCCGGCACGATGACCAACGGCACACGCAGGACATGGAAAGACAACTGGGAGGAGGATGTGTTCACTTATGATGATTATCACGCCGAACCCGACGGCACCGTCGGCATTTTTCCCCCGGTTGAAGGCCATCCCTATTTGATCGGCGAGGCGGTGGGTCAGTTTAATTATAAAAGACGAAGGGATTTCGACAGCAAGTACCGCCGCGCGGGCGACGTGGCGTTGCAGCAAAACCAGGCGATCTATCACGCGCAGGCGCACAACAAGGCGGGTTATGATCCGAATATTTGCGGCGTCATCGCGTGGTGCGCGTTTGATTACGCAAGCATCATCAATAATTACAACATGATGAAATGTCCGGGCGTGGCGGACTGCTTCCGCATCCCGAAACCCGGCGCATCGTTTTATCGCGCGCAAGGCGATCCGTCCGCGCGCCCCGTGATCATCCCCGGTTTTTATTGGGACTTCAACGGCTCCATGCCGATGGGGCCGGGAAAGCAGTCGGCAATTTTCTCCAACTGCGAGCGGCTCGAAGTTTTTGTCGATGGCAAAAAACACGCGACGCTTGAGCCTGACACAAAAAATTATCCGAATCTCAGGCACGCCCCTTTTTTCGTTGATCTGGAAATCGACGGCGCCATGCGGCCCGGGTTGAAAATCGACGGTTACGTTGGCGGAAAATGTGTGCTGTCCCGGCAGTTTTCGAGCAATCCGGCCAGGGATCGCCTGAGCCTCGCGGCTGACGACACGGAGATTGCAGGCGACGGCACGGATGCCACCCGGATCGTCTTCAAGGTGACCGACGAATTCGGCTCCGAGCGCGCATTTGCCTCCGGCGATGTGACATTCGAAATCAAGGGCGCGGGCGTGCTCGTCGGCGACAATCCGTTTTCCCTGGCCGACTCGGGCGGGGTGGGCGGGGTCTGGCTCAAAGGCAAGCCGGGCGGCACGGGCGCGGTCACGGTGACGGCCACGCACCCGCGGCTTGGCTCGCAAACGGTCACCGTGAATCTCTCAACCCGGTATGATGCGTTTGGCGCATAACGCGGCGGCGCATAAAATCCGCTCACAACCCGCTGAATTTGAAAAATAAAAAAATCTGCGGCAAAATGCTTGACGGATGATTTAACATTTCAATTATTCCGAATTCGTAATAAGTAATACCTTTAACCTAACCCTGTCACAATCCCCGTCATGAAGCCTCTGCATTCCGTGAAAGCCATCAAACCCCTTGGCGCATTCCTTGTGTGCCTCGTCGCAACCATCGCCGCCGCCACCGCCACAGCGGACACATTGTATTTTGAAGGCGGCACTTTTTTTAATTACAACACCGAGGTCAAAGCCGGCGACACCATCGTCATGAAGGCCGACCTCGCCCTGGGCGAGGGCCTCTTTTTTGGAGCCACGGGGCAACCGTTGAAATCGTTTTCAATAATATCGGACGATCCCAACACATGGCGCACATTCACCCACGACGGCGGGACAGGAGGGCGCCTCATGCAGCTCCAGAATGGCGCCATCGAACTGACTTTTGACCACATTATTTTTTCCTCGGGAACGGCCCCGGCCACGCCCGGCGGCGGATTCAATTTCAGTGGCGGAACCACCAACCAGACACTCACGATAAATGGCGATTTTATCGTGCAGGATTGCTACATCGGCACGAATGGCGGCGGTATGTGGATCGCCAGCCAGGCTGTGTTCACGGGGTCGGTGTCGTTCCTGCGCAATCGCGCGATGACTACGGGCGTGGCCAATGGCGGCGCGATAGCCACTAACAACGCCGACGGCCTGACCTTCCGGGGCATCAGCCTGTTCGCCAGCAACACATCCGTCTATCAAGGCGGCGCCATCAGCCAGATAAAGGACAGTCTTCCGAGATACGGCGTTATCTTTGAAAACAAAACCACTTTCACGGACAACTACGCCGGGGTGAGGGGCGGCGCCATTTCCGCGCACAGCGTCGATATTCAGAAGGACGCGGATTTCATCAATAACCGTGCCGGCACCGAAGGCGGCGCGCTTTATGCAAGGAGCACTTCGAGCAGCGTGAACAGCGTGCGAATCGCGCCCGTTTCCGGCGCGGTCGTCTTTTCAAACAACGCCGCAATAAATGGCAGCGGCGGCGCCATCTATGCCCAGGGCGCCATGTCGGTTTCCGGCTCCACCTCCTTCGCCGGCAACAGCGCCGGCGCCAGCGGCGGCGCCATCTACGCCCAGGGCAATCTGTCGGTTTCCGGCTTCACTTCCTTTGTCAACAACAGCGCCGGCGCCTTCGGCGGCGCCATCTATTTCAGGTCGGCCAATGGCACGCATACGCTGACCCTCAACGCTTCCGAGTCCGATATTCTTTTTGAAAACAACCAGGACCACACGTCCTCCACGCCCGGGCGCAACGCCATCAGCATCTACACCGATGCCGCGCAGACCTCCGCGCCTTCGCTCGTCCTCAACACCGGCAATGCCGCCGCGGCGCACGTGATCCGCTTCCACGATCCGATCAGTGTTTCGGATGTCACGGCCCTCGCCCGAATCACGCAGACGGGCAACGGCATTGTTCTTTACGACACTTGGCAAAGCGCCGTTTCCGCGACCACGACACTCTCCAGCGGCACCATGCTGCTCACGCGCGGGGCGGTTTACGGCACGTCGGACAGCATCGGCGATTTTATCGTCTCGGGCAGCGCCACGCTTTCCGGCAACGGCGCCGTCAGGGCCGCCACGATCACCCTCGCTGACGGCGCGCACATTCAGGTCAACGGCAACGGCACGCTCTCGCTCCAGGCCGCGACCTTTGCCACCGGCACGGACCTCAAGCTCTCCGGCCACGGCGTCATCGCCGCCGCCACGACGCTCAATGTTTCGCTCATCGAAGTCGGCTCGCCGTTCACGGACAATCCGCTCTCGCTGACAGGCGCGAATTTTGCGCAGACACTCACGCTCGGCTCCTCCACTCCCGTCGTGCTCGCAGACGGCGGCAGCATCGAAATCGATCTCTTCGGCAGCGCCGGCGACCTGCTCGTCGCCGACTCGTTCACGCTCAGTGGCTCCGCCTATGTCAACCTCACCGGTATCGGCAACGGAGCTTACAAAGTCCTCGTTTCATCGGGCAACCTCGCCACAAACACCGCCGATCTTATCGCGCTCGTAAACGGCTCCGCGCCCGCGGGCCACTACGAAGCCGCGAAAGATTATCGCAATTCCAACACCGAACTCTGGATCAACCTCATCACCAAAAATCTTGTCACCACGTGGACCGGCACCGCGCTCGAAGGCGGCATCTGGAAACACTCGCCCGACGACGCTTTCAGTTGGACTGACGGCGATGCGACCCAACCCGACCTGTCATTCCTCAACGGCGACGCGGTGGTTTTCGATGACAGCGCGACCGTCAGGACAGTCGCCGTCGACGCGGCGGGCGTCATCACCGCCAACATGACCGTGAGCAACGCGTCCGGCAACGACTACACGATCACCGGCGCCGGCGGCATCGTCGGCAGCGCGACCAACAGCAGCGGCGGAGTCGTCGTCTCGCCCGACGGCAAACTCGTCAAGACCGGCGCGGGCGCGCTCACTTTCGAGAACACCGGCGCCAACACCTTCGAGGGCGGCATTGAAATCGGCGGCGGCACGCTCGGCTTCACCGCAGCCAGCCAGCTTGGAGACGGGGGCAACGGCATCCGCTTCACGGACGCCGCCGTGCTTCTCGCCAGGACAAACAACATCACCCTCGCCAACACCCTCAAAATCGACGCGGGCAAAACCGCCACGCTCGACATTGGCGCGAACACGCTTGCCCACGCGGGCGCCATCGTGTCCACGGGCACGCTCGCCAAGATCGGCTCCGGCATGTTGCGACTCACCGCGGACAATGCCACCGGCGCGGGTGACACGCACGTCATGCAAGGCTCGCTCATCCTCGACGGCGCCTCCGCAAAACTCGGCGGGCGCATCGACGTCGACGCCGGCGCCATCCTCGGTGGCAGTGGCGTCGCGACCGGCGACGTGCATGCCGCGACCGGCGCCATCATCCGCCCCGGTATCCCCGCCGCGGCCGATCCCGTCACGCTCACCATAAACAACCTCCACCTCGATTCCTCGATACTCCGCTTCAACCTCTTCACAACCGGAACCAACGACCGCATCAACGTGACCGGCATGCTCACGCTCGCCGGCAACAACACCGTCGACATCAGCGCATTTCGCACCGGCACGTTCAACCTCGGGCGCATCGCCGGCCTCAATGTCGCCGGCACGGAAATCACCATCAGCGGCGTCGCGCAAATCCCAGGCTCCCGCCAGACCGGCGTGCTTTCCAGCAGTGGCGGCGACCTGCTCCTCATCGCCGGCGCCGACATGTCGCGCATCCTCCGCTGGACCGGCGTGACCAGCGGCACGTGGATATCCATTGATTCCAACTGGACCGACGGCGCCGCCGTTTCGCTCTACTCCGGAGGCGACCGCGTCATCTTCGACGACTCCGCCGCCGGCGTCTTGCGCGACATCACCATCGCCGGCTCCGGCGTGACCGTGTCCGACATGCACGTGCAAGGCACATCCAGCTACGCTTTCACCGGTGCCGGCATCACGGCTGATCCCACCAGTGTCGTATCCGGCACGGTCATCACCACCGGCGCCGGCAAACTTGTGAAGGCGGGCGGCGGCACGCTCGCCTTCACCAACGCCGCCAACATTTTCCAAGGCGGCATCGAAATCGACGGCGGCGCGATCACCTTCACCGGCGCCGGTCAACTCGGCGACGGCGGCAATGGCATCAGTTTCACCGGCGATGCCGCGCTCGCTTCGCTCTCCGACGGACAGACTCTCGCGAATGACATCGCCATTTCCGCCGGCAAGACCGCGACCCTCGACACCGGCGCGAACACACTCATCCTCACCGGTTCGCTCACGGCCTCGGGCGGCGCCGCGACACTCGCCAAGACAGGCGCGGGCATGCTCGTCCTCAGCGGTATGGAAACCGGCGGGGCAAATCTCCTCGCCCGCATTGATGAGGGCAGCATCGGTCTCGACGACATTCGTCTCGCGGGCGCCATCGAACTCGGCGCAAACACGACGCTCATCGGCACTGGCGCCGTCGGCGCCGTCCGCGCGGACGGCAACGCGACCGTCCGGATCGACGCCGGCACGCTCCATGTTGACGACATGCGACTCGCCGCCGGCGCCACGCTCGCCGGCAGCGGCATACTGGGCGGCGCCGCCGTTCTCGACGGACAAGTCATTGCCGACATCGCGGCTGGCGGCACGCTCACACTCGCCAGTTCGATCACCGGCGCGGGCGGTTTTCTCAAAACAGGAAACGGTTATTTGAATTTCGACGGGGCCGCCGCCTTGCAAAATACGGGGACAATGCAAATCGACCAAGGTGTGGTGATCTTTGCCGGAATATCCGCAACCGACGCCTCTCTTGTTTCACAGAACATCATGCTCAACGGCGGAATTCTTTCGCTCAATTCCGATTCCGCGGGAACAAGTGAAAGTGCGGCGGCCAACTGGTCCGGCCTCCATTTGATCCAAGGTGCAAACGCCGCCGACAGCTGGGTGACTGGCGCCAATGAAATGCTCACCGTGGGCAGCGGCACCATGTCCTGGGGAATGCGTGGCGGCATCCATGTGATTGTGGATGCGGGCAACGGCGTCACGGTATTGGGCAATGCAAACAATACCTTTGACGGCATCGTCCGCGTCGACAGTGGCACACTGCGCGTTGACTCCATCGGCCAGCTCGGCGCCACCGGCACCCTCGCCTCCGCCAAAGTCGCGCTCACCGGAGGCGCGCTCCAAATCAGCGGCACTGGCATCACCACCACGCGCGCCATCGAACTCCGCGCCGACGGCGCCGTCACTGTCGATTCCGGCATCGAAACCACGTGGGGCGCGATCACCAAACCCGTCTCAACCGACGCCGCCACTTTCACCAAGGCCGGTTCCGGCACGCTCGCCGTGATGGGCGCCAACGCCGCCACCGGCATGACCGTTGCCGGGGGCGTCTACATCGCGCGTTCAGCCGCCGCCTCGCCCGCAACCACCGTTGCTGTCAACAGCGGCGCGGCCTTCGTGCTCAGTCCGACCAACGCGCCCTCCGGCGCAGTCATCGGCTCCACGGGTGGCCGCGACATCATCGCCACCGGCACGGTCGCAAGCGACTTCACCGGCTCCGGCACGCTGATTGTCAGCAACGGCACACCTCTGCTCACCGGTGGTTTGACCGACATCGCGCACATCAACGTCACCGGAAACGATGTCACCGCCATCGTGATGCCCAACCAACGGCAGGCGTTTTTCGGGCATCATTCCGCTATCACCGTTGACCGAGGCTCGCTCGTGCTGGGCGCGGCAAACCAGACGATGGGTGACGTCACGCTCGCCAACGGCGGCACGCTCGGTTTCCTGATGAACGCCGGCACCGTCCAGGAAGCCTTCAAAACCGCCACACTCTCCAGCCTCGCCGGCAACGGCGCGCTCGTCTTCAACGCCAATCTCGCCCGTGGCAGCGCCGATATGCTCACCGTCAATTCGGCCATCACCGGAACCTACGGCATCCACGTCGGCAGGGTCGGCGACGCCCCCAGGGAATACCACGCCGCGATCACCCTCATCAACGCCCCCGATTCCGGCGACGTCACCTTCAACACGCCCGGCGCCATCGATGTCGGACTCTATTCCTACGCGGTCAGCGCCACCACCGCCGGCGGCAAGACAGGCATCACCATCTCCGGCACCGGCGCGATGAGCAACTCCGCCTCGCTCGTCAACGCCATGTCCGGCGCGCTCCCGCTCAGCTGGTTCGCCGAACTCAACACCGTGGCACAACGCATGGGCGAACTGCACATGGAAACCCGCGATCGCGAAGGCGGCCCCGGCACATGGGTGCGCGGCTACGGCCAGTCGCTCGAGTTCAAGGATAACGTCACCGGCACGCCCTTCGACGAACGCCTGATGGCCGTCGAAGCCGGCGTCGACTATAAAATCCCCGATGTCCGCCACAACGTCTACCTCGGCGCATTCTTCGGTTACGGCCAGACGGATCGCGCGTTCTCCATGGCCGGCGAAGGCGGCACCGAAAGTTTCTTCGGCGGCGTCTACGGCACGCTCGGCGCCGCGTCCGGCTGGTACGTTGACGGCATCCTCAAACTCAACGGCTTCAAAAACACATTCACCGCCATCTCGCCCACCGGCGAAAGCATGACCGCCAACTATGATACTTGGGCGCAGGGCGCTTCGCTCGAAATCGGCAAATACTGCCAGCTCAAACGCGGCTGGTACTTTGAACCGCAAATACAAGGCGCGTTCACCACCATGATGAAAAAAGAATACGTGACCAGCAGCGGCATGAATGTCGAAGTCTGCGCCGGCACCACCGCGCAAGGCCGCGTCGGCTTCATGTTCGGGCGCATTATTAAAACCGGCGCCGAAGGACTCCTCCACGTTTACGTGAAAGGCTACGGCGCGAGGCAATGGACAACCGACGGCCAGATCATCGTCACCCTCCGGAACGGCCAAAGCGAACGCTATTCGCCCAAAATCGAAGGCGACCGCATCGAAGGCGGCGGCGGCATCGCGTGGCGTGCCACCAGGCGCATGCAATACTACTTCGATTTTGAAACAGCCTCGGCGGATTGCTATGTCAAACCTTGGGGCGTCAACTTCGGCATCCGCCGCAACTGGTAAATTTTTGCACCACCCATAACCAATCAACCGACTGCCTCACCATGTTCTCCAAGCAAACCCACGGCAAAATCAAACTCCTGGTCATTCACGCCGCGCTCGTGTTCTCCACGGCGCTCTTCGCCCAACGCGTGGAACAACCCTCCATTGACGACGCGCAGGCGCAACCCAATCCTCCCGTCAATATCGCGACCACTCCCCCGACGGCGGCAACCGACGATGACGACATCGTGGAAATGTCCGTCTTCAACGTCACCGCGCAGGATGACGACGCCTATCAGGGCATCAGCACCACGAGCGGCAGCCGCCTCAAAACCTCGCTCAGGGACACTGCCGCCTCCATCTCGCCCTTCACCGAGGAGTTCCTCTCCGACATCGGCGCCACCAACCTCGACGACATGCTCGCCTTCGCGGGCAACGTCGAGGTGGACGTCGAGGACTCCACAAACGGCTTCAATAATAACAACACCCTTCGCGCCGCCGGCAGCAACAACAACGGCTTCCGCATCCGCGGCATGGGCGCCAGCATCTCCTCCAACTTCGTGGACAGCTCCATCCCGATGGATATGTATAATGTTGACCGCGCCGAAGTCGCCAGCGGCGCCAACTCAATCCTCTTCGGCATGGGTTCCCCCGGCGGCATCGCCATCCTCAGCCCAAGGAAAGCCAATGTCCGGCGCAACAGGTTCAGGGTCTCCAACACCGTGGGCACATGGTACGACCCCGGCCAGTCGTGGAGCTACGAGCGCCTGGTGCTTGATTATAATATTGCCCTCATTCCCAGGACACTGGGCATCAGGCTCATCGGCCTTTATCAAAACGCCGGCGACTGGAAATACTGGGTGTATAATGACGCCAAACGCATCAACCCGCTCGTGATGATAAAGCCTTTCAGGAACACAGTCATTCATATTGGCTACGAGGCCGGCGTGATAAACAACAGCACGACCCGCTCGTTTGGCTACGACGACAAATACACGGCCTGGGATGATGCCGGACGCCCCCTCTCCCCGGCCCTCGGCCAGTTCCCCATAGGCACCACGCCCGAAGGCAACCCCATCGCCAATCTCATGGGCACAAGCGACGACTACGTCTTTGTGGGAAACAACAACACTCTCTATAATTTCAGAAACGCCGCCCAGTCGCTCAGTCGCTATAATGCCAATCCCGCGACGCTTGAGATGAACGACAATTATAAATACAGCAGCGCCGGACCGGGCGGCCACCGCGAGCAGAAATTCCAGGCATGGTCCGTCGTGCTCGAGCAAAAAATCGGAAAACTCAATCTGCAACTGGGCTACTACCATAACAGGAACGACATCATGGCGCAGTCGCCCGGCAACAACGTCGAGACCCTGCGCGGCGACCCCAATCCCATGATTTCGCCTCCGCAATGGCGCGGCACCGGCACCTCGTTCCTTGAGGAAAACCCTTACGCGGGCGGACTCTACGTGCAGTCCGTGTGGTTTCAGAACACGCTCACCGGCATCAACGACGTCGCCCGCCTGACCGGCGAATATGCGGTCAACCTCAAAAGACTCGGACGCCACCAGATAGTCGGCATGTATGAGCACGCCGAAAACGAAATGCTCCGTGATCATAAAAATGAAATCCTCGTGGATGGCAGGGGCGTGCCCATAGCCTCCACGCTTACAAGCGGCACCAACGCGACCAACTCAGCCAATCAACTCTGGCGCCGGCAATACGTGACCGAGGGCGATTTCAGCACCTATTACGATGGCAACGGCGATATTCCCGTCGCCAGCTTCAGCATCGGCGACAGGGTTTTTCACTCCACTTTTGCCCAGGCCGCCCAGAACGCTTCGCACACCTTCAGGACCACCGATTCCTTTATGATCGCTCTGCAAAGCTACTGGTTTAATAACAGAGTCGTGACCACCCTTGGCGGACGCATCGACAATCTCACATTCCAAGGCGAGCGCAACAACCCCGATCTCTATCCCGACTGCCGCATTACCGACGTGAACGACCCCCGCGTGCTCAGTGGAAAAAAATCATTGTGGGAGGTGGATTTCAACGGGGTTTACGATACCTACAAATTCACTCCATTCACGTTCACCGGCGGCATCGTATACCATCTCACCAACCGTTTTTCCCTTTTCTACAATCACGGCACCAACCGCGGCGCCCCCAACCTCGACGGGCGCACCGTCCTCCCCGTGGATGCGGACCGTTATGCGCCCTCAAAAACGATGCCGCCCCTGACCGACGGCATCACGCAGGACTACGGCGTCATGATCGACGTGTTCGGCAATAATAAAGTATTCCTGCGCCTCACCCGTTATGACACGCACCAGTTGCACGACGCCGCGATGATCCCCAACGGCATTGCCGGCGCCGACAGCGTCTTGGCCGGATCGGCCAATCTGGCCGTCATCTACGCCCGCCTCTATGAGAATCCGCTCGTTCCCGCCGAGGAAGGCGGCAGCCAGCGTGAACTGATCACGGCGGCGCAATATGCAAACCGGCCGCACTGGAACGCCGGCATGACCGACATACACACAAAAGGTTACGAGGTGGAACTGACGGCCAATCCCACCAAAAACATCACCATGCGGTTCACCTATTCCTATTCCGACCGCAACCGTGAAAACCTGTATCAGGAAGTGATTGATTATTATAACAGTGCCATTCCCTGGTTCTGGGAATTGACCCGCGACGATCTCGCCGCCCGCCAGCTCATTTACCGCGCCCTCTATGACCCCCTCACCAACCAAAGCGGCGGCATATTTTGGGATTCCCTCGAGGACACGGGCACCCGGTATCAAGTCGCGAACAGCGTGCGTTATGGCCTGGCCGACCAACTCTCCCTGCAATCCGGCCCGCTCGGCTCACGCCCGCACAAATTCAACGTCACCATGCGCTACCGGCTCCCCGGCGCGCTCAAGGGCGCCGCCATCGGCGGCGCGGTCCGCTACCAGTCGCCAAATCTCATGCCCGCCCCCGTTCGTACGCACAGCGAGGAATGGCCGAATGGTTTGCGTCCCGATGAAATCACGCTCAACACCGAAATGCCCCGGACCCTTGAATTATATTCCACGGATTATACCCAGGATATGGTCAAGGGCCAGTCCACGCTGTTCTATGACGCATTCATCAATTATCAGCGCAAAATATTCAGGGGCAAAACGACCATGAAAATACAACTCAACGTGCGCAATATGTTCAACAACGACACGATTCTTGTCGGACGCATAAACGAGGACGGCACCGTCCGCCGTTATTATACAAATGAGCCGCGCACCATCCGCCTGATGGCGGAGTTTATATTTTGACGCCCCGCCTCGCGGCGGTATTTTGCCCAAACATGAAATCCCTCGTCAAAACCTCCGCCCTGTTTGCATCCATGGCGGCGACCCTCACGGGCGCCGGCGCCATCGCCTCCGCCCGGGAGAGCGCGCCCAGGCCCAATATAATATTCATACTCACGGACGATCTCGGTTACGGCGACGTTGGTGTTTTTTATCAAAACATGCGCCGCGGCTCCCGCAACCCGGCGATGCCCTGGCATTCCACGCCGCAACTCGATCGCATGGCCGCGGAAGGCGCCCGGCTCACGCATCATTACTGTCCCGCCCCGGTGTGCGCGCCCTCGCGCGCATCCTTCCTTGCCGGTTTGTCGCAAGGTCATGCAAACGTGCGCAACAACCAGTTCGACAAGGCGCTTGCGGACAACCACACCGTCGCCACCGTGCTGCGCCATGCGGGTTACGCGACGGCGGCGATTGGCAAATGGGGTTTGCCGGGGGAGGGTGGGGGAGCCGGCCAGCCCGCGCATCCGTTGAATCGCGGCTTCGATTATTATTACGGCAGCCTCCGGCATGTCGAAGGGCACGAGCACTACCCGAAGGAACAGCTTTATTTTTCCGATGCCAAAAAGAAGCGCGGCAAAATCATCGTCTGGGAAAACCGCACCGATGTCACCGCGGGTCTCGACAAATGCTACACGACCGACCTCTTCACGGCGCGTGCCAAATCGTGGATTGCCGATCATCGCAAATCAGAACCCGGAAAACCGTTTTTTATGTATCTGGCCTTCGACACGCCGCACGCCGTGCTCGAATTGCCCGCGCAGGCATACCCTTCGGGCGGCGGCCTCAAGGGAGGCGTGCAATGGCTCGGAAAACCGGGCGGCATGATCAACACCGCCTCGGGCAAACCCGACTCGTGGATGCATCCCGATTACGCGCACGCCACGTTTGTGCAGGACGGCAGGGAAAAAGCGTGGTCCAATGTATCCAAGCGATACGCAACAAGCATCCGCCGTATCGACGATGCCGTGGGCGACCTCCTGAAATTGCTCAAGGACCTCGGCATCGACCAAAACACAATCGTCGTTTTCACCTCGGACAACGGCCCCTCCGATGAATCCTATCTGCCCGGAAAGCAGATGCCCGGATTCTTCAGCAGCTTCGGGCCGTTCGACGGCATAAAACGCGACACATGGGAAGGCGGCCTGCGTGCGCCGGCGATTGTGCGCTGGCCCGGAAAGATCGGGGCCGGCGGCGTCGTGACCGCCCCTTGCGCCATGTGGGACTGGCTGCCGACATTTGCCGAGGCCGCGCATATTGCCCCGCCCGCAAAAACGGACGGCGTTTCGCTTTTGGGAAATCTTCAGGGCCGCGAGTCGGACGGCCAGGGTCGTGGGGCGGACGGCCAAGGCCGCGGGAGCGGTCGCGCCGATGATTATCTCTATTTCGAATATTTTTATGCAGGCCGGACACCCAATTATAAAAAATTTGAACCAAGTCGACGCGGACGCGAAAGACAGCAAATGCAGGCCGTGCGCCAGGGTGACTACATGGCGGTGCGCTATAATATAAAAAATGCCCGGGATGATTTTGAAATTTATAATATAGTCCGTGATCCGAAACAAACGCGCGACTTGGGCGTCGAAGCCGTGGCAGCGGGGTTGCAGGCCCATTTCAAGGCGCTTGCCCTGCGGGCACGCCGCCCGCTTGAAGACGCGCCCCGTCCCTATGACAGGGAGTTGATGCCCGCGATTGCCGCGCCAGCCCAGGTGCAACTCAAATCCGGCCTGACATGGCGGTATTGTGAGGGTGATTTTCCCTGGGTTCCCGATTGCTCCGGATTGCGCGCCGTGAAAACAGGCGCTTCCGCCGAGGCATTTGACCTTGCCGGCACGCCTTTGCACCGCGGGCAAAATGCCGCGATTGCCTACGAGGGATATTTGCGAGTTCCCGCTGACGGCGAATATATTTTTAATGTTGCGACGGACACAGGTCTGATCATGCGCGTGCATGAGGCGACTGTTATTGACGCGGACTATGGTTACAAAACCGGCGAAACCCGCAAAGCCGCGGTCCGGATGCAGGCTGGCTTGCATCCGTTTTCCCTGACCTATCGGAACGATGGCGAACGCATACCTTCGTTAATCCTGAAGTGGAGTGGCCCGGGCATGTCGGAGCAAACGCTCAAGTCATCAGACTTTGTCTGCCTGCCGCCATTTCGCGGCCAGACGGATTCTTGAACTGCGGAACTCGGGCTAATCTTCTCACTCACGCGTGTTTTTGGTTAATCTCTGATGTTACGCGGTGCGTAGGGCCTGACCTTGTGTCAGGCCGCGTTCGCGTGGGAGGCCACACAGGTAATTCGCGGCCTGACGCAAGGTCAGGCCCTACAAAACCCTGCCGGTCGCGTAACATCAGTTAATCCTTTTGCGGGTTTGGATTTTTGGGTGGTGCTCGCGTGTTTTTTACGTTTACGCGGGGCGGGGAATGGTGTTGGGTTTGGGTAACTTTTCTTGCATGGCCACTTTTATTCATCCTTCCGCCATCATCGAACCGGGGGCGCTTGTCGGCGCCGACTGCGAGGTTCTCGCGGGCGCCGTCGTCAAGGACGGCGTCGTGCTCGGCGACCGCGTGGTCGTGGGCGAATATGCCGTGCTCGGCGGGTTGCCGCAGGATGTCAGGTTTGACAGGTCGGTCAGGTCCGGCGTGCGCATCGGCGCGGGTTCGGTCATCCGCGAACATGTCACCATCAACCGGGCGACGCACGCGGGGCACGCCACGGTGATCGGCAGGGCGTGTTTCATCATGGCGGCGGCACATGTGGCGCATGATTGCGTGCTGGGGGACAATGTCATCATGGCCAACGCGGTGCTGCTGGCGGGGCATGTGTGCGTGGGGGCGCATGCGTTCATAGGCGGGGGCGTGGGGGTGCATCAGTTCGTGCGCGTCGGCGAGAGCGTGATGATCAGCGGCAATGCGTCGGTGTCGCGCGATCTGGCGCCGTTTGTCATGGCGGCGGAGCGGGATTTCGTGATCGGGCTTAATGGCGTGGGGTTGCGGCGGCGGGGGTTCGCGCGCGAGTCGGTTCGCGAAATAAAGGAGGCGTATCGCGAGGTGTTTTATGCGCGGGGCAATATCCGCGCGGCGGCGGCAGCGGCGCTGGCCGGCGGGCGTTATGCGTCGGCGGAGGCGAGGCGTTTCCTGGAGTTTTTCGCAGGGGGCAAACGGGGTTTCGTGCGCGCGCGGCGGCAGTCCGATGGCGGGGAAATGAGCGCGGACGCGGGCGCGGCGGAGCAGGGCGCGGACGGCGGCAGGGAACAAGGCGCGGGCGCGGTTGACCAAGCGGGGTGCATTAAATGATGTTTCGGACGATGAATAACCATGAACCGCAGCCGGGCGAGCGCAACGCGAAGGGTTTTCCTGAGAGTGAGCGCAACACGAGGGTGTTTCCCGGGTGTGAGTGCAACGCGAAGGGTTTTCCTGGGAGCGCGGGCATCTTTGCCCGCGTGGCGTGCTCGAAATATTTCAAGCGGGCGCACGGTGTTTCGCGGGCAGAGATGCCCGCGCTCCCAGGAAAGGCATTCGCGTAATATCAATGGATGCCCATGATGGATGCCCATGATGAATGCCCGTGATAAATGCCCATGAATAACCACGCATGACCATGAATGACAAACCGCGCAGTCCTGTCGTCCCCGCGCTTGTCGCGGTGGCGTTGATTGGTTTTCTGGCGTGGTCGCTCGTGAGACATCAGCGGCGCGCGGATGCGTTGCTGGCCGGGGAAGGGGCGCGGGCGGAGTCGGGGGACGGGCGGGTCGCGGTGGCCGAGGCGGCGCGGAGGGCGCGGGAAAACGCGCTCGCGGCGGAGGCGCGGCGGGCGGGGCGCGCGGCGTTCAGGGAGCGGCTGGCGGCGCATTTGGACAATAAAAACATGCGCGAGGGTGAGGTGTCGTTCGCGTTCAAGGACGCGGATGCGTTGCGGCGTTTTCTGGAGCGGGCCGGGGCGGCGGGGTTGCGCGTGCTTTCGAGTTCGGGGACTTTGCTCGCGGCGCGCGTGCGTTATTCGTCGCTCGATGCGCTGGCCGCCGAGGTGGTGGACAACGCTGACGATTACGACGAGGTGGGCGGCAATGTCATCGCGACGATTCCCGAGACGCCCGCGCTTGACGAGCGCGCGGCGCGCGCGCAGGTGCCGGTGCGCAACAATCTGCTCGACGCCATCGGCGCGGCGGGCTTGGACAACAGCTTGTGGGGGCGCGGGGTGACGATTGCGGTGCTCGACAGCGGCGTGATGGGCGACGCGACTTTCGGGCAGGGGCGGCTGCGCGCGCTCGATGTCGGGTACGGGTTGTTCGCGGACTCGGGGGCGGGGCATGGCACGGCGGTCGCGGCGCTCGCGGCGGGTGCGTCGGATGACGCGCCGGGCGTGGCGCCGGGCGCGGATATTTTGAGCATTCGCGTGACGGATGCGGATGGTGTGAGCGACATGTACACCATCGCGCAGGCGATCATCATGGCGGCGGACGCGGGGGCGCAGATTATCAATGTGAGTCTGGGCGGCAGCGGCGGGAGCACGGTGTTGATGCGCGCGATTGATTATGCGATGGGGCTGGGGGCGGTCGTCGTGGCGTCGGCGGGCAACGACCAGGCGAGCCGGCTGGCGTGGCCGGCGGCGTATGCGCCGGTGATCTCGGTCGGCGCGACGGACGCGGTGCAGCAGCAGGTGATTTTTTCAAACTCGGGCGAGCAGTTGCAGATCGCCGCGCCGGGGTATTTTGTGCAGACGGCGTGGGTGGATGGTGAGCGGATCAATTTCACGGGCACCTCGGCGAGCGCGCCGGTGGTGGCGGGCGCGATCGCGGCGTTGATGTCGGTGAATCCGGGCATGACGGCGCAGGAGGCGTGGGTGGTTTTGTCAACGCACGCGGACGACGCGGGTGCGATGGGGCGCGACAACGACTACGGCGCCGGCGGCATCGATTTGGGGTGGGCGATGGAGAGCGGCGATCCGACCCGCGTGGACACGGCGGTTTCGAGTCATTACTACAACGCGAGGGAGGGCACGATTGAGGTGGTGGTGCAGAATCGCGGCGCGACGGGCATGTCGGGTATGACGTTGGTCGTGGATGTCAACGGCGCGGTGTCGAACGTGGCGCTGCCGTGGGTTGATCCGGGCGCGTCGGCTGTGGTGAAGGTGCCGGTGCAGGCGGGCGCGCAGACGGTGTTGCGCACCACGTTGCTCAATGCCGATGGCGTGACCGACAGGAATCCGGCGAACAACCAGCGTGCGAGTGTCGTTGCGCCCGCGACGGGCGGGTAGCGGGGCGGGAGGCGGAGTGGGAGCGGAGGCGGGAGGCGGGGCGAGAGCGGGAGTGGCGGGGCGGGGCGGGGCGGGGCGAGAGCGGGAGTGGCGTGCTCCAGGTCGCCGGACGAGGCGCAAGGCGTCTCGTGCATGCGCACGCAGAGCGTCTCGCGCATGCGCACGCAGAGCGTTTCGCGCGCGGTGGATTTTTGTATACGACGGAAAAACTGTTTACGGTGGGTGCTTTGCCTGCCGCACGCCGCCGGGGGTTTGTTTTTTTCGAACAGGGCGAGGCTTCGCCTCGTCGGCAGGCTTGGCAGCCTGCGCTACGGGCGGCCTGACACAAGGTCAGGCGCTGCACACCGCGTAACATCAGTTATATGGATAAAATATGAGAAGTTCCGAACGGTTGCCGCACATGCCCGGCAACCGTTCGGAAGGATATGATTTTATTTTTCAAAATCAATCCCTTTTTTTATTTTGGACGTTCTCGAAAATAACACATCTTACATTCGAGGACTGCTGCGAGCGATAAGGTGACTTAAAGACAACAATGTTATTTTCGGGCGCATCCTTTGCGTCTGATTA
>JAISGL010000418.1 GCA_031263125.1 Opitutaceae bacterium
CAGCTCATCCACATCGCCAGTGCGGCCACCTCGCCGAGATGCACGTCCTGATGAAAACGGATGCCGCCCTTGGCCGGCCCGGTCGAGATGCTGTGCTGCACGCGGAAGCCCTCGAACACCTCCACGGAGCCGTCGTCGCGTCTGACGGGCGCCGAGACAACCAGACAGCGCCGGGGATGTTTTGTCCTTTCTCGCACGTCCACCGGAAGATCAATCGCATCCGCGGCCTGGTCGAATTGCGTGCAGGCCATGCGGAACACCGTCGAATTATATAATGTTGAAGGCATTTTTATATTGGGTTGGGAACCACGAAAAAACAGGAGAAAAGAAAACAGGAGTGAAGCCCGGACGCCCGCGCCCAAGCCATGCCTTTGCCAGCCAGTGGCAGCGGCAGGTTCCGGCGCGGGATTGCGGATGTTTTTTCATGATGGAGCCATGTTTGCCCGAAATGTTCTATTTTGTCAACTATGAAATAATTTTAACAAAATCTAACACACGTTGCATTGTATCCATGCAACCCTTGCCTTGGGTCTTCCTCATGGGTGCGCGGGAAGGCTGTGTTATTCACTGATGTTATGCAGGCAAAGGGATGCAAAAGGCGCAGGTGCGTTATCCCTGCATCAAACAAACCCGAAACCCACGATTGAGTGAATGCCGCGCGAACGCCGTGCCTGGGAGCGCGGGCATCCCTGCCCGCGAAACGCCGTGCGCCCGCATGGTGTCATTCGGACACGCATCGCGGGCAGAGATGCCCGCGCTCCCAGGATTGGCCTGTTGCGTAACATCAGTTATTCACTGATATTTTTCCCGTTATTTGCAGCGGCTTCCCAATCCTCCTGTTTGCCTTGGCTCCACCGCTCAAACGTAGCGCAGGCTGCCAAGCCTGCTTTGCCTGTCGCATGCCGCCGGGTGTTCGTTTTTTCAAATCGGGCGAGGCTTCGCCTCGTCAGCAGGCTGGGCAGCCTGCGCCACGTGCGCGGCACGCAGCCTGACCTTGTGTCAGGGCGCGACCTTGCGTCGCGCCGGGATTGACGGAAAACGCTTCGCCAGAGAACGCACGGGAACATACAAGGTCAGGCTACGCGCTGCATAACGTCAGTTATATATTGTCCGGTGATAGAACCCGCTTCAGTGCGTAAATCAAAAACGACCGGCGATTTTCAGGCAGCAGCGTGCCGAATTTTATCATTTTTCCATCCCTTGTCCGGAAGAAAACAACTTTTTGGTGTTCATTATTGAAGGTCCAACTGGTGTTTGTACAGCCGGTTTCGACGACTTGCGAAGGGATGAATTTGCGCGTCCGGCCGATGTTGCCCACACCGGAAAAAACCCTGCCGGCGTCCGTGTCCGCCTGTATGGTGATCTCAATCCTGCCGAACAATGATACGCCCACGCCGGCGATCATAGTCATGCCTATAAGTATAAACGGCGTCAAAAACAACCATAGGAACAGCAGGCCGCCAAAACCTTCAGCCAGGCCGTCACTGTTTTCACCGGAAGGCGCAGGAAACCATTCGGGAACAGGAATGCCCGCGTGGCGAAGCGTCCCGGCAATGGCAAGGCAAACAAAAACGGACACGAGGCAATTCCAGAAAAGCGTCGTGAAAAGCATCCCCGCGATACCCTCGAACGACCGGCAGCTCATGCCTATGGAAATGCCGCGCATGTCCTGCCGGCACCAGGCGCCCTCGGGCGGATGATTGAGGTCGAAGGCATTGTCCTCAAAAATCCGGGCTGCGTTCCCTGCCAGTTCCGACAGCGCGCAAACCGTGCCGCATTTGCGACAATACGCCACGTCGCGCGCGACATTGATATCATTGCCGGGGATGTTTTTTCCGCATTTGGGGCAGACGGGCGTTGTCATGCAGCCGCCTCCCGTTTTGTCTGGCAGACCTTTCGCGCCGGGATGCGCCGTGCTGCCGGTGGTGTGCTGGTGGTGTTCATGTTTCCCAATGGTTTTTGCAACGGATGGATGCAGTGTCCGTTTATTGGCAAAATCCACGTTTGGGCAATGGCGGAAGCGTATTTTTTCCCCACCGGGGGGCGAGTTCGGCGTATCTGGCCGTCCGACGCCATCACGCTCCGCCTTTTCCTGCCGCCCAATCCCGCCGCTGCGTGCACGCGGTGGCGCGGTATCCAAGTTAACAACTGATGTTATGCGGCCGGGAGATTTTTTGGTAGAGCGGTCTCGTCAGGGCAAGCCGGAGGCTTGCCAGATATGAGCCGGTGGTGTCGGTCGCGTTGCGACGTTGTGGCCATGCCCGCCCGCCAAAGCGGGCGCCCGGTCATGGCCAGCCCTTCGGGCCATCGCCTGCGGCGATGCCCTCTCCGCGCTGCCGCGCTCCGTCAACCACCGGCTAGTATCTTGCAAGCCTCCGGCTTGCCCGGCGATCTCGCCGAGACTGCCGAGAGCTACGGGTGATAAACGCGGCGGTTTCGGTGAAACCGCCCTGCCAAAAAACGGCCTTCGCGTAACATCAGTTAATAACACGGAGGGTTATTTTTGCGGGGACCAGCCGTAGTCGATGTAGGTCCAGGTGAATTTGTTGTTTTCGTTTACGTCGATGAGAAGAAAACCTTCCTCCGTGCCGTAATAGGCGCCCCGCCACCAGCCGGCACAGACCGCGCCGCCGGTTATGTATTGCACGTTTTGCGAGAAAAGCTCCTCATACAGGTGCTGGTGCCCTTGCAATACAAGTTTGAGATTGTGCTCGCGGAATGCGGCGAGGACTTCCTTGAAATTGGCTACCACATCCTTGGGACTGGCCTCTCCTTTCACAACCGGATAATATATCGTGTAAATCGGGACATGCGTTATCATGACTATCGGCGTCGCCAGCGGTATCCCCGCCAGTTCGTTTTTTAACCATGCCAGTTGTTCATCACTGACGGAGTAGACGCCTTTTTCTGTTGTTTGCACGGAATTGATGAAGAAAAAGCGCACGCCTTTTCTTTCAAACGAATAATACGAGTGGCCAAAATATTTTTTGAACATTTCATCACCACCGTTATAGCCTTCGTTTTTGTCATAATAGCGGTCGTGATTTCCGATTGCCGGATAACAGGGCACGCCTGCGGCATCCATTGTGTTTTTAAACTTCGTATGGATTTCCTCCGTTTGCTCCTTGGTCAAATCATGGCCCATCGCGCTCACGTTCATCGTGTCGCCGCCAAAGAGGATGATTTCAGCGCCGGATTCCTTCGCGCGGTCCATCGCCTGGAGCAGGCCGTTGTAACTGCTTTTGTTCATGTCAAAATGGACGTCGGTCAAGAATGCGAATGTCATTTTTACCGGCGGGGCGGGGCGGGGGGACGAGGCCGGGGCGATTTGAAATACCGCGAGGTTTCCCTTGTGATCGGAGAACCAGCGTTCCGTCGGTTGTTTCAACAGGGCGTCGGTTTTTTTGTCGGGAGTGGTTTTTCCATGATAAAAGGATTCCGCCGGGCCGACGATGTTTATTGATTTTAATTCCACGCCGTCTTGCGGGGAATAATATATGAAATCAATGCGGTCGCGTTCGTCGGCTTCCTTTGCGCTGAAACCTTTTGCGACGTTGTTCGCGGAGGGCCATGTGAAACCCGGATGTGTCACGGCGTTCGGATAAAGCTGGCGGTAGGTGTCGGCGAGGCCGGCTTGCGCCAGCATCAGCGACACGTCCCAGTTGATGACAACGCCGTTGTGTTCGCGAATATCCTTTGTGTCTTGCTGCCAGTCGAGGTGGGACGGCTCGTTGAGGTCGCCGCCGAAAATGACCGCGTTTCCGCTGTCCCTTTCCTTTGCCATGTCGGAGGCAAGATATTTGGCCGATTCATCCCGGGTCGACTCGCGGTTGAGAAGGGTGATTTGCAAAACATCCGTCACGGGTTTGTCCAGTTTTGTCCTGGGGTTTGCGTGACCGTATCCGCGAGGCAGATACGGCGCGTATTTTGCCCAGTCCAGATGCGCCGAATAAATCGCGGTTTTCCGCCCGCCGACGGTGATGTACGCCTTGGTGACGGTCTGGTGTTTCTTTACTTGATCCGCAAATGATTCGGTTGTCGGCGTGAGGATTGATATTTTTTCCAATTTATATTTTGAAAGGATGCCAGTCTGGATATTTTGACCGTCCTGATAATACGTTTTGCCGCGTTTTGCCAGTTCGTCAACGAGCTGCTGCATCAATGGTCCGTCGTCCAGTTCGCAAAGCAGGACAACGTCAGGGTCAATGCTGTTGATTGTATCAACAAGCAATCCCGCGCCGTCCGGCACAACTTTCGCCGCCTGCCAGGTATTTATCTGGAAAACTTTCAGTTCCTGCGCGGCCGCGGCCCGGCTGGCGTTCGCACAACAAAGCGATACCGCTGAAAACAAAACAAAAAGCGCAAGGGTTTTTTGGAATTTTGATAACATAATAAATTTCCTTTTGAATAATATGATGGTTGATGATGGTTGGATTTTGCAGGCGTTCGTTAAAAATCAAGGCAAAGGCAAAGACAACAGGTCATGGGCAGGTGTGATATGCGTTAATATTGAAGGGCGTTTTCGGGCGGAGCGGCGGGCTGGCCGAAGCGGTAGGCGAACAGGTCGGCGTCTTTCAGCTCGAAATGCAGCACAACGGGCTTGCCCGCGAGCGATGATACATCGACGCCGTTTTTCCACGTCACCGGCATTTCGATTTCGTCGCCGTAAAGCGGGTGGCAGTCGGACAGCGCGAAGCCGGGGACGGCGCGTCCGGTCATGTCGCGGATTTCGCAGCGGATGCCGCCGGCGGCGGAGGTCGAGGCGTTGAGCAGCAACATCGTGGCGCCCCACGCGACGGCGCCTTTGGGCAGCGCCACGCGGGCGCGGGCGCCGGCGCCAAGGCGGTTGACCAGCGTCGTGCCGTCGGAGCCGGCGGTGGCGTCGGCGGCGTCGGAACTGGGGCCGGAGCCGGCGTTGTTTTCCATGTCGAGGAAGACGCCTTTGTCGTCGGGGCGGAGCACGGCGGCCATGCCTTTTTCGGAGGCGGTGGCAATTTCGGAGGCGGTCAGCGCGCGGCCCAGCACGGTGATGTCGTCCGCCAATCCGAGGAACGGTTCGTTCGTCGTGGAGGTGGGCGGGTAGTCCTCGCCGAAACGCACGTCGCCGGCTTCGGGGCGCAGCCTGCCGCCGCCCGGCGAGCCGCCGCGTCCGCGCTCGATGCCGTTTATATAAACAATCATCACGCCGTCGTCGTACGTCGCGGCGAGGTGCATGTTTCCCTGCCATTTCGGGGTGGCGGAGGCGGGCAGCTCCACCGCCGCGCCGTTGTACCAAAAGCGCACTGACAGGCCGGCGGGGCTGGCGTGCAGATCGAATAGCAATTTCCGCTCGCCCGCGTTGTTGTATCCGCCGTTGTAGGTCGAGAACAGGCGGCGGCGGCCCGGTTGCAGGTCGCGAAACGCGACGGCGAGGGTGACGCTTTTGCCCAGCGACGTGGTGCCCGGCAGCGTCAGGGTCAGCGGTTCGCGCACTTTCAGCGCGCCGGCGCCGTGCAGCGCGTCCGTCCGCACCGCGCCGATCGTGCGCAGCCATGCGGGCGCGGGAGCGGGTGTCGGCGTCGCGGCGAAGGTCAGCGGCTTGGTGGTGACGACGCCGCCGGCGAACGCGGCCCGGGCGGACGCAAAACCGTCCAGCCGCACCGTCATGCGGCGAAGCCGGTTGGGCGCGCGGGAGTAGTAGTCCTCGGTGGAGTAGAGCGACCACTCGCGCGGCGTGCCGGGAAAACCGGATTCGGTTTCCACCAGTCCCCACGCGGTCATGTTGTTGCGGTTGATCCAGCGTTCCCGCTGGAGGCCCGGGCGCAGGAACGCCTCGCTCCACCGGCGGAACAGACGCCCGTCGCGGCTGCTCATGAACACGCCGTCCGAGACGCCGGGGCTGCCGCCGCCGAGGCTCGAGTCCCACGGTTTCAAGCGGTCGGGCGTGAAGCGTTTCGGGAAGCCCACGTAGATGCCCGGCGCGCGCGGGTAGGGCAGGATGGCGTTGGTGTAGAGTTCCTCCTCCGGCGTGCCGGGTTCAAATTCAACCCATTCCCCGGCGCTCCATTTGATGAAATCCGGGGAATGGCTTGCCTTGATTCCGCGCATTCCTTTGCCGGCTCTGCCTTGGAAATAGCCGCGAAACCAGGCGGTGTAGCGTTGTTTTTCCGCGTCCCAAAACACGGTGTTTTGCGAATCGAAATTGCCGTCGGTGAGGACCGGTCCGGGTTGCAGTTTGCGCCAGCGCAGGCCGTCGGCTGACACGAACGCGTGCAGTCCGCCTTTGCCGGAGCCGTCGCCCTCGCTGCCGACCGCCTTGTAACGCTGGTCGGGCGGGCACGCGGGATTGGTGTCCAGGAATGGCGAGAAATTATGCGCGCCCAGTTCCGCCCATACGATGTTGTTGGCCGTGGAACCCTCGAATTCCACCAGGCCGAGTTCGGGTTTGCGCCACGTGATGCCGTCGTCGCTCTCCGCGTAACAGGTGACTTCCTTGTGTCCGGCCCACGGCCCGACGGTGGCGGCGCCGCGATAATACATGCGGTAGAGCGGGCCGTCCTTGAAGACGACGTGGTAGCAGCAGACGTTGCCCTCCCACGGCTTGTCGTGGACGATGGAAACCTCACGCAACGCGGGCGGGTGCAACTCCAGCCACGCGCGGTCCATTTGCGCCAGCCGGTTCGAGTCCCAGACCACTTCGAGGCGCGAGCCGAGCGCCTTCACGTCGCCGGCATCGGGCGCGGATCTGGCCGCGGACGCGGACGCGGATGCGGATGACGCGGCGTTGGTGGCAGCGCCGGCGGTGGCGCGCGCGGTGCGGTCACGCGCGGCGGCGGCGATGACTTGCTCGCGGTTGTCCACAAGCGTCAGGGGCTTGGCGGACTTGATGTCGCCTTCCAGCATGATGCCGCCGGTTTTTGAGTGATTGGAAATCACCAGCGTTCCTTTTTTCCCTGACTGGCCGGCGCCGTGGGCGTAGATGCGGAGCGCGAACGGCTTGGTGACGGCGTCGAGTTTATCGCCGAAAGCGGCGGTGATGTCGCCATAGCTGGTGCCGTCGCTGGCGGTGGTGCCGGCGCGGGCGGGGGTGGGGGTGGCGGTGGCGGGGGCGGTGGTGGTGGTGGCGGTGGCGGGGGTGTCGAGCGGGCCGGCGAGGTCGGCGGCAAAACCGTCAAGGGAGGAGCGCACCGTCAGGGTGAGCGGGCCGGATTCTTTGGATTCGAGCTTGGTGGAAAAGGAAAGGGATTTCAGCGATACCGCGGCGCCGGCCTCCGGGGTCACGATGATTTCAATGTAGGCGTTTTGTGCGATGGCGGCGTTGAGCGCGGGCGCGGTGGTGGAGACGGACGCGAAGGCCATGCCGCCGTTGGTGAGGCGCGAGGCCGGCGGCGGCGCGAAGCCGGGGCCGCGGCGAATGGCGCCGGGCGTCACGGCGTCAACCCACGCGAGCGGGGGTGTTTCCCTCTGCGCTCCGCCGAAGGCGGCGGTGTCCCATCGGGCGATGATTCCCGCGAACAGCGGGGAGGGGGAGGACAGGAGGATGATGCTGAGGATGCGGAGGAAGAGGAGGGTTTGCAGGTTTTTTGGGAGGCGCATGGTTTGATAATAATAATGATTATGATTATGATAATAATTATAATAATAACTGATGTTACGCGGCATTTCCTGGGAGCGCGGGCATCTTTGCCCGCGATGCGTATTCGAAATACATCAAGCGGGCGCGCAGTATTTCGCGGGCAAAGATGCCCGCGCTCCCAGGGACGGAATGGCCTTCGCGTTTATTTGCATGCATATGCGTCACGGTGGCGCGGATATTCGCACTCCAGAGCAAGCATGTTTTATTGTCACCACCAGCCGCGGATGCCGAAGGTGATGGTGGGGCCGGGTTCGCCGATTTCGTAGGGGCGGCCCTCACTGTATTGATAACGGCGCACCGGGACGTTGGTGAAATTGGAGAACAGCACAAACACAGTACACAACGGGGAGAACTGGTAAGTGATGTTCAGGTCGTAGGCGTTTCGCGTGTAGGTGAAGATGCGCGCGGCAGGGATGTCCGCGACGGTATAATAATAACTGCCCTGGCTGCGCCCGTCCACCGAGACCATGAGGCCACGGTAGTTGAGTTTTATGCCACCGTTTATAGTGCGGGGCACGAAACCCACCAGCGTCATGTCGTCCATGTTGCCGTCGGCATCGTAATCGCCCTCGGTTCTCAGCCAGGTGCCGTTAGCGTAGACGCTCAGGCCGCGGAGGAAGCCGGGGAGGAAGGTGAGCGACTGCGAGTAGTTTATTTCGAGGCCGTCCACGGTGGCCTTGCCGCCGTTGGTGGCGCGGTAAATTTCGTAGCCGGCGTAGTCGCCGTTCCAGCCGTTGTCGACGCCCTCGCCGACCCAGCCGGCCATTGTTGTATAAATGAAATCGTCGATTTTTTTGCGGAAAACCCCGGCGGTGAACTGGCCGACGCGCTTGGAATAATATTCCACCGCGAAATCCAGGTTCCTGGCAAACTGCGGCTTGATGCCGGGGTCGTTGAGCGTGATGCGCCCGACAGAGACGGAGGTGGGTTCCGAGATGGTTTCCCTCGGGTAAAGGTAGCTGGGCGGGGGCCGTCCGATGGTGTTCGACCAGCTGAAACGGGCCTGAAAGTTCGTGGTGATTTTCTGGACAAAATGGAGGCTGGGGAACCAGTTGCCGTAGCTGCCTTTCAGTTCCTTGTAGTTGCCGAAATCGCGCGTGGCCGCGCCCACCGGGTCTTCCGCGCGCTCCTCGGCGGTGCTCATGTGGGCGGAGGGCAGGTGGCCGAAAACATCGTCGGTGGTGCGCTCGTAGCGGGCGCCTCCCAACATGCGAAATCCCTTGATTTGGAACTGCGCTTGCAGGAAGCCGGCGACGGAATCCTCCGTGAGGCCGTAGGCGCTGGATTGAAAATACCGCTGGGTCCTGACGTAAGCATCCTCGCTCCAGCGCTCCGGGTGCGCGAGTATGTCATTGCCGACCAGGACGGGGTTGAGAAAGGGGAAATCCCCCCCGGCGTCAATCGACGCCGTGGGGCGGACGTCCGGGTTGAGGAACAGGCGCGGGGAGCCGACATTCTGATAATAATAAACCTTGGAATGATAATTTACCCGCTCGCGTTCCTCGCGGTTCATCCAGACGCCGCCCTTGATTGAAAGCGGGAAGGAAAAGGGGAAGCGGTAGCGGACATTGGCGCGGGCGTTGGAGAAATCGGTCTGGTCGTCGTAGCCGGGCTGGGTGACGCGCAGGTTGGAATAATAGTCTATGTTAAACCAGTCGTTTCCGCCGTTCTGGGTCAGCTTCGGGTGGGCGGCGGAGGCGGTCTGGTCGAGTATCCAGCCCACATTGTATGAATTATAGGAAACCGTGCCGCCGCCGCCGGGACCGTATTTCTCACCCGGATCGGAGGAATAGTGACGCTGGCTGTGGCTGAGATTAAAGTCGATGTCGAGGTTGCCGATGGTGATTTTGCCGCCGCCCTCGATCTTGCGTTCGCGGTCGAAGTTGCTCGTGAGGTTCGAGGTGATGCCGATGTTGTTGTGATTGCTGGCGCCCATTTCGACGATGGTGCGCAGGTCGGTGGTGCCGCGCATGATGTGGCCGTTTGGAATCACCACGTTCGCGATGGGATCGTAATTCGCCACATCCGGGGTCGTGAGCGTGACGGTGGTGTAATTACGCGAGGGATAATTGAGGTCCACGTAGATGCCGCTGAGATGGAAGCTGGTATGGGTGCTTGGCGCGAATTCCACTTTGAAATTGATGCTGCGCTTTTGATACAGCGCATAATAATCGCGCAACGAATAACTATAAACGCCGACCTCGTCCGGCACCGGTTTGCCGGCGGCCTCCATTTCGTGGGCGGTGTAGTTGGAGCGGTAGCGGGCGGTGCGCATATAGCTCGCGGCCACGTTTTCCGAATACACACCGCCGATGAGCAGTGCGAGGTTCCGGGTGCCCTTGCCCACGTCAAACAACTGCCGGTGGGTGAAACTGAACTGGGGGTGGATCGGGTGCGCGCGGCGGATGGGGATGGGATCAAAAAAGTCCGGCGCCCAGCGCATGCCGAGGGAAAAGTTGGTGAGGCGCCGGCGCCGCTGCGTGAGCAGGGAGACGGTCTTGATGTTTACGTTGCCGCCGAGGGAGTCGGCGCGCATCTCCGGGGTCGGCGCCTTGATGATTTCGATTTCCTCGAACAGGCTGGCGGGGAGCACGGTGATGTCGGCGTGACGCTCGCCGATGCCGCCACCCTGCATGGTGTCGCCGTCCACGGTGATGGAGTTGAGCGCGGTGGTGGTGCCGCGGATGTTGCTGATTTGGAGCACGCCGTCGTCGTTGACGCCGGCGGCGATGCCCGGCATGCGGGCCAGCACCTCGCCGATGTTGTCATTGGGCAGCGCGCCGAAGGTGTCGAGCGCGAGGTTGGTGGTGACGTGGAGGGCGTTGCGCTGGCGGGTGATGGCGGCGGCGTTGCCCTCGCGCTCGCCGGTCACGACGAGACCTTCCATCTGGTAAACGTTGGAGTGCATTTCGATGAACACCCACGCCCCGCTGTCGAGTGGGACGGATATCACGGTGCGTTCCGACTCCAAGCCGAGGTAGCTCGCGGTGAGCACGTAGGTGCCGGGCGGGACGTGCGGCAGCTCGAAACGGCCGCGCTCGTCGGTCGCGATGTTCAGGTTAAGCTCGGGGATGGAAATGTCCGCGTTTGGCAGGTTGGTGTTGGTGTCGGCGTTCATGACCATGCCGGCGATGCCCCTGGCGACGGTTTCGCGCTGGACGAGCGGGGCCGGCGCCGGGGACGTGGCGGGCGTGGCGGACGGGTCACTTTGCGCAAGCGCCGGCGTCGGTGCGGCGAGGATGCCTTTGCCCGGCTCCGGGCGCCAGATGGCCGACGCCATGTGGTAGCCATCATGGAGCCTGCTGCTTTTGGCGTAGAAAACGGTGAGCACGCGGCCATCCGCGCGCTGGATGCTGGCGGGGTAGCCGCCGTCCCATGTGTCGAATCTCGCGATGCGGTACGGGTCGCTCCACGTGTCGCCTGCGTCGCTGCTGAGGACGGTGTCAACGCCCTCGTCATTCGGGATGCGGTTGCCGTAGGTGAGGAGCACGCGGCCGTCGTCAAGCCGCAGCAGGTGTGCCGGCCAGCAGGGGCCGGTGGCGGCGAAGGTGTGGAATTTCCACGTGCGGCCGTCGTCGTCGGATTTGTAGAGGCGGAGACCTTCACTGCCCTTTAACGGGCTGCGGCTGGCGGCGAGCCAGTTGGGGCCGTCGAGCCGGAGGAGGGCGGTTTCGTTGCACTCCGCCCCGGTTGAGATCGCCACCGGGTCGCCCCACGTGCGGCCATCGTCGGCGCTGCGCCAGACCCACGGCGTGCCGCCTTTGTAGATGATGGCGAGCAGGTCGCCGTTGTCGGCGATTTTTATGTCGCCAAAGGGGACGCCGGATTCACCGGCGAGGACGGTTTTGTCAATCGTCCACGTGCGGCCACCGTCGGCGGAGCGGCTCACCCACGGCGGGAGGACGAAGTCGCGGAAACGGTCGATGGCCTTTTTTACGCCCGGCTTGGGGATGTCCGACCAGCCGCCGCAAATGACGATCAGATCGCCGTTGCGGGCGAGGCCGGCGGCGACGTTCATGCGGTTGGTGCCCGGGTCGTGCCGCGTGGCCGTGCCCGCGAGGCTCCAGGTGACGCCGCCATCGGCGCTGGCCCAGCATTCGACGTCGCCCTCCACCTGGCCGTGGCTGGGTTTGTTGAAGATGGTGGCAACGACGGTGCCGTCTGCGAGTTTTTGCAGATTGGGCCAGGCGGTTACGTTTTTGATTGCGACCCGGAGTTCGGGCTTTTCAACAGCGGCGGCGGTCGTGACCGGCGCGGCGGGCGCGGCGGCAAGCGCGAGCGCGAGGATGAGGAGGACGGGATGGCGGGGGGACATGCGTTTCATGAGGCAAGGTTTTTCATTGTTTGTTGGTCAAAAGTGATCAGGCAAAAGTGACAGGGCGCCGGTTTACCACGCCTGCCGGTAGCCGAGGGAGAAGGACCAGGGGCGGGTGTAGACGGAGGCGTGCGCGTATTCGTAATCCAAATACACCTGAGCGCCGGCCCAGGGGAGGGCGCGGGCGATGCCGGCGCCGGCTTCGAGGCGCGTCCTGTCCACCACCGGCGCGTAAAGTTCGCCCCTGTTGATGCGGATTTTGCCGTCCTTCGTCTCGGCGGAGACGAAGGCGATGTGCGCGGAGGGGAACCACGGGCCGGTGCGCGACGTGCCGACGCGGAGGCGCGCGCGGTATTGGTGCGACTCGGCCTGGTCGCCGTGGACGCGGATGCCGGTGTCGGTCGTGTAGTCGGTGCTGCCGAGCCAGCCGACGGCGGCTTGCAACGACATTTCCATCCAGCTTTTCCGGCCCATGGGCATAAGGCGCCCGACCTCCAGCGACAGGCCGGAGGAGCGGGTGCGGTAGTCGGCGCTGGCGGGCGCGCCGGCATCGGCGAGCGCCTCGATTTTGTTTTTCGACACGTCGTATTTGCCGGCGACATCGGCGTACCAGCCGTCGTTATGAACCCAGCCGGCGTAGATGCCGCCGCCGCCGGTGTTGCTTTCGCCGGTGCCGTGCAGGTCGAAGTCGCGGTTGACGCGGACGCCCTGCATGAAGAGGCCGAGGTAGGCGACGGCGTTTTTGCGTTTGTAGAGGCGGTCGGCGCCGGCGCTGATTTCATAAACATCCTCGGAGAATTTCAGGCCGTAGAGTTTGTCGCCGGCATCGAGCCGGTAGCCGCCGGCGCGCATCCAGACATTGCCGTGTTTGGAGATGACGGCGTCGGTGAGGGAGGCCGTGCGGAGTTCGCCGAGGCGCTGGCGCTGCGAGTCCATCGCGTAGTGCCATTCGGCGCCGGCGACGATGCCGGTTTGCAGCAGAATCGTGCCGATGGTGCTGAGGCGTCCGGTGTCGGCGAGGAACCACGAGCCGTTGTCGGCGCCATCGCCGGCGCCCTGCACGAATTCGTAGCGCGCAGCCTGGTAGTCGACGGTGCCGGTGAACACGGCCCCGCCGGCCGTGCCGGAGGTGTTTTCGACCACGCGCAGCAGCGCGGGGGCCTCGGTGGTGCCGGTGAGGGTGAGGCGGATTTCGTGCTCGCCGGAGCCGGGCGAGTTGAGGATGAGGCGGTCTCTGTCGCCCGTATCAATATCACCCCGCATCACGAAGGTGGCGGTGTCGGTGAGGTCGTCGAGAGTGAGAGTGGCGTAGGTCGAGTCGGTGCCGCCGAAATATACCATAGTGCGGCGGTTTTGGTAGAAGCCGCCGGAGAGTTGCCGGATGTGCTGGTTGAGGCCGGACATGTTGAGCACGCCGGGCGAGGTGGCGACGGCCGACAGCAGGACTTCGCCGGCGGCGGACAGCACGTTTTCCGCGGCGAGGATGACCGTGCCGCTGCCGATCCAGACCTGGCCCTCGAACGACGACTGCGGCACGGTGATGGTGAGGTTGCCGCCGGCGGTTTTCCTGAACGTGCCGGTGCCGACGATTTCCGTGGAGAGGGTGAGGGCGGTGGTGTTGTTGAACTCAACGATGCCGGCGTTCGTGATGGTGTCGCGGATGGAGCCTCTGTTGAAAACCAACCTGGCGCCGGAGGCGATGGTCACCGGCGCGGCGATGATGGCGGTGTCAGCATTGGTAAACGTGCCGACGTTGAGGAGCACCGGGCCGGTGACGATGCCGGTGCTATAGTTCGTAAACACCCCGCCGTTGATGACGGCGCCGACGACGGTGCCGGTGTTCTCAACCGAGCCGGCGTGTTGCACGAGGGTGGTGATTTCGCCGGTGACCCCGTTGCTCAGCCGGCCCGTGGTTTCGACCGTGCCGGAAACCAGCCCGGAGTTTTCGGCGAGGCCCGCCGCCGTGATGAACACCGGGCCGGCAAGCTCCCCGCCGGCGGCGTTGCCCAGGATGCCGTTGTCGATGTTCGCGGCGCCGGTGACGATGCCGCCGGCGATGTTGTTGAACAGGGCGGCGGTGCCGGTGAGCGTGAGCGCGCCGACGGCGCCGGCGTTGTCGGCGACGCCCTCGATTTGCGTGAACGCGGCGATTTCGCCGGTGTTGCCGACGGCGCCGCCGGTTTGCAGGATTGTGTCCAGTTTGCCGGTGTTGCCGAGCGCGGCGTCGGCGAGGACTTCCGCGACGCCGGTGATGGTGCCGGTGTTCACGAGCGTGCCCTCGAGCACGCGGGTCGGGCCGGTGTGGGTGTTCAGGCCGGCGAGCACGAGCGTGCCGGCGCCGGTTTTGCTGAGCGTTTTGCCGTCCCAGCCGTTCATGCCGGCGCCGGCGGTGGCGGCGGTGTTGTCGGTGAGGTTGGAGCCGAGGGTGAAGCTGCCGCTGGCGATGTTAAACGTGCCGTGCGCCGAGGCGGGCGTGATGTTGGTCCAGACAAGCGCGGTGGTGGCCTGGACTTTTTTCGCGTCGTCCAGGATTTCCCGCAACGCGATGAACGTGCTTTCGTCCTGCGGCACTTCGAGCGCGGCCACGCCCGCGACGGTGAATGTGTAATTGCGCGCGAGCGTCTCGGAGGCGGAGACCAGTGTGTAGACCGGCAGGTCCGGCGTGGTCGGGAACTCCTCTACGCCGGATATATCGTAACCGGTGATGTTGATGACCGCGCCGGGCGCCGTGACAAACGCGGACGCCGTCAGCGCCGTGCCGGAGCCGATGCCGGTGACGATGTCGAACACCGCGCCGGCGCCGAGCGATGCCGTGCCGGCGACGGCGAGCGAGCCTCCCGCGCCGATGGCCAGCGTGCCCGAGGAGACGGCCAGCGCGCCGGCCCCGGCCCCGGCGCCGAGCGTCAGGCGGCCTGCGTCGAGCAGGACGGTGCCGGTAAACGCGGCGGCTGTGTTGAACGTCACGTCGGTGGCGGCGCCGGCGATGCGGAAGTCGCCGTTGCCGATGATGCCGGCGGTGGCGTCGGCGCCGGTGAACACGTAGACGCCTCCGTTCACGAGCATGGCGGGCGCCGCGCCCAGATTTTTCACGGTGACGCCGCCGGCGCCGACCACGATCTCGCCGGCGGCGGAGGAGGTGAAGAGCACGGCGTCGCTGTTCAGGAACGTCGGCTCAAGGCCGATCCAGTTGGCGCTGGTGTTCACGTCCCACACGCGCTCGGCGCCGGCGGCGCCACCCAGCCATGTAAGGACATCGTTCTGGATGGTGAGTTTGACGGACAGGGTTTTGTCCGTGTTGCTGTTAGTGGCGGTGATGGCGATGCGCCCGGAGAGCGGGGAGTTGTTGTAGAGGATGTCGTAGGCGGCGGCGCCGAACGTGGCGTTGGCGGCGTGGAGCAGGAGGTAGGTGTCGCCGTCGGCGACGGTGCCGAGGAGGTTGATTTTCTGGGCGCCAAACGGCGTGGTGAAGGTGTTGGCGTCGAGTTCGAGAAGCGCGGTGGCGTTGCCCGCCGTGGCGCCGGCGAGGTCGAAGGACAACGTCGCGTTTGAGGCGAGGGAAAACGTGCCGGTGGACAGGACGTGCGGCGTGTTGCCGGTGACGGCGGTAAACAGCACGCTGCCGTCCTCGATGGCGAGCGTGGAGCCGGCGGCTTTGTTGAAGTTCGTGATGGCGTTGGTGCGCAGCGTGGCGCCGGACTTGACGGTGGCCACGGACGCGGGCGCACCAGCTTGCGGCAGCAATGCCCAGTCGGCGCCCCATTGCGTGGCGCCGTTGGCAAACTCGATGGTTTCCGCGCCAAACACGCGCAAGGCGTTGCCGCCGTTGTTGAACACCGCGCCCGCGCCGGGTGAAAACACAAGCGTGTCGCCCAGCCCGGTCATTACAATCTCGGCCTGGCCCGCGCCCGCCGCGTAGTCGGCGCCGGTGGAGCCGTCGGCGGTCGTCGCACGAATCGCGCCGCCTTCCAGCACGACACGGGCCGCGGCGGACGGGCCGGTGAGAATGCCCGCCGCCAGCGCGTCGCCGGTGGCGAGGATGGCGCCGGTGTTTTTCAAACGAATTTCGGCGCCGCTTTGCGTGTCGCCGATTTCCAGGCCGACGCTGGCGCCGGTGGCGGCGGCGGAGGCGGAGACCGCCAGCGCGCCGTCAATCGTCAGCGTGCCGCTGAAAAGTTCGGTCGCGACGCCGCGCGCGGCATCAAGTGCGTTCACGGTGACGCCGGCCAGCCGCGTGTCGTCAAAGGCCAGCGTGCCCGCGGACACCGCGCTGGCGGACGCGCCCGCGATGGTCGCGTTTTGGACGGTGAGCGTGTCGCCGGAGGCGTTTCCGACGGCGAGGCCGAAGGCGTCGCCTGTGGCGCCGGCGTTGCCGGCGCTGATGGAAACGGAGCCGGAGCTGGAGTCGGCTGCGCTGCCGCCGAGGGTGATGGCGGTGGCGGTAATTTCCTGCGCGGTGATGCCCGCCGCATCGCCGCCGCCCGCGCCGTCGCCGCCGGTGATTGAGAGTGTGTCGAAACGAAGCGTGCCGGTCGTGGTCACGGTGTTTGCGAGCAACGCCGCGGCGGCGCCGCCGGTGTCGCCGGAACCGCCCCCGGCTTCAATCGCGCCGGTGGCGATGACGGAGGCGTCGCCGGTGAGCGTGTTGAAGGCCAGGCCGGCGGCATCGCCACCGGGACCGGAGACGTCGGCGTCCGCGCCGCGCACGGTGAGCGCGCCGGTGAGCAGCGTGCCTTGCAAGCCACCGCCCGCGAGCGCGGCGGCAGACAGGCCGCCGGTTTCGTTGGAAAGGTCAACGGTGACGGCGCCGTCCGCGCTGTCGAAAATCGTGCCCGCGGCGGAGGACGCGCCGAAATCAACGCCGGCGCGGACAGTGGCGCCGGGCGAGGCGGTCTGGCCGGCGGCCTCGGTGCCGGTGAAGGCCAGCGTGCCGCCGATTGTCAGGCGTCCGCCGCCGCCGGTTTTTTCCAGGCGTCCCGTGTTTTTAATCGCGCCGCCGGCGAAGGTGTAGTCACGCCCGGCGGAATTGTTGACCGTCATGCCGCCGACCGTCACGCCTTCGGTGGCGACGGTGATGGTTTGCGAAGTCGCGCCGGAGAAAGAGGTGTCGTCAAAGAGGATGGTGTCGCCGCGCACGAAGAGCGTGTCGAAGCCGGTCCAGTTGGCAGTGGTGAAATTATCCCACACGCCCGGCGTTGCTGCGGCGCTCCACGTGAGCGAGCCGTTCGTGAGCGTGGCGATGAGCGAAAGGGTCTTGGCGGTGTTGTCGCTGGACAGGGCATAGGTGGAGTGGATGTTCGCGACGGGGGCGGCGCCGTTGACAAGCAGGGTATAGTTATCGGCATTAGGATAGAAGGTGGCGCTGGCGGCCTCGATGAGTTTGTAGGTGCCGGTGGAAAGCGGGAGGGTGTCGCCAAGGATATTCACGGTTTGCGTGCCGAGGGGCGTGATGACCGTTGGCGCGTCGAGACGGAGGAGCGCGTCGGTGTTGTCGGGCGCGATGTTTTCAAGCGTGAAGGCGAGCGTGGTGGCGGCTCCGAGGGTGATGGTGTCGGAGGAGATAATGGCGGTGGCCGCGGAGGCGGCGCCGCCGGGCGTCAGCCCGAGGGTTTGCAGGGTGACGCCGTTGTTGAGAGTGAAGGTGTCGTCGATGGAGCTGTTCGGATGGTCGGTGCTCCACAGGCCAAGCTCGGCACCGGCGTAAAGGGCGAGGGTGCCGCTGATGGCGGTGAAGTCGGTGAAATGGTATCCGCCGATGGAGTTGGTGCCGCCGAGTTTCC
>JAISGL010000478.1 GCA_031263125.1 Opitutaceae bacterium
TGGCGCGGCCGACGATCCATTTGAGGACGCGGGCGTTTTCACCGAAGCCGGGCCACATGAATTTGCCGGCGGCGTCCTTGCGGAACCAGTTTACGTGGAAGACGGCGGGCATCTTTTTGGCTTTGCCGGCCATGTCGAGCCAGTGCTGGAAGTAGTCGCCGACGTGGTAGCCGCAGAAGGGCAGCATGGCCATCGGGTCGCGGCGGACTTTGCCGACGGTGCCGACGGCGGCGGCGGTCATCTCGGAACCCATCGTGGCCGCAATGTAAACGCCCTGCTCCCAGCTTTTCGCCTGATAGACGAGGGGCATGGTGTCGGGGCGGCGGCCACCGAAAATGAATGCGCTGATGGGCACGCCGGCGGGGTCTTCCCACGCGGGGTCGATGGTCGGACATTGGGAGGCGGGCGCGGTGAAACGTGAGTTGGGATGCGCGGCTTTGACGGGTTTGCCGTCGGCGCCGAGTTTGCCGGGCGTCCAGTCGTTGCCCTGCCAGTCGATGAGGTGCGCAGGGGGGGCGTCGGTCATGCCTTCCCACCACACGCCGCCGTCGTCGGTAAGGGCGACGTTGGTGAAGATGGTGTTCTTCGCGAGCGAGGCCATCGCGTTCGGGTTGGTCTTGACGGAGGTGCCGGGAGCGACGCCGAAGAAGCCGGCCTCGGGGTTGATGGCGCGGAGGACGCCGTCGGCGTCGGGTTTGATCCACGCAATGTCGTCGCCGACGGTCCAGACTTTCCAGCCTTTTTCAAGGAGGGCCGGGGGCGGGATGAGCATGGCGAAGTTGGTTTTGCCACAGGCGGAGGGGAAGGCGGCGGTGACGTAGGTGCGTCCGCCTTTCGGGTTTTGCACGCCGAGGAAGAGCATGTGCTCGGCCATCCAGCCTTCGTCGTGGGCCATGTTGGAGGCGATGCGGAGGGCGAAACACTTTTTGCCGAGGAGGGCATTGCCGCCGTAGCCGGAACCGAAGGACCAGATTTCGCGGGTCTCGGGGAAGTGGACGATGTATTTTTCCTTGTTGCAGGGCCAGATGACGTCTTTCTGGCCGGCGGCGAGCGGAGCGCCAACGGAGTGGAGGCAGGGGACGAAGGGAACGCCGGCCTTCGGGGCGGCTTTGTCGATTTCCTTAAAAACGGCTTCACCGATGCGGGCCATGATGCGCATGTTGGTGACGACGTAGGCGGAGTCGGTGAGTTCAACGCCGATTTGCGACATGGGTCCGCCGACGGGTCCCATGCTGTAGGCGAGGACGTACATCGTGCGGCCTTTCATCGAGCCTTTGAAGAGGCCGGTGAGGCGTTCGCGCATCGTGGCGGGTTCCTCCCAATTGTTGGTGGGGCCGGCGTTTTCCTTGGAGCGCGAGCAGATGAAGGTGCGGTCTTCAACGCGGGCGACATCGGAAGCATCGGAGCGGGCGTAGTAGCAGCCGGGCCAGAGTTTTTCGTTGAGTTTGATGAAGGTGCCGGCTTCGACGAGCTTCCCGCAGAGGGAGTCGTATTCGGCCTGCGAGCCGTCGACCCAGTGGATGGCGGCGGGTTCGCAAAGAGCGACCATTTTATCAACCCAGGAGAGGAGCTGTTCGTTCGTGCTGAGCGTTTTGTTGGATGGTATGTTTATTTTCATCGGATGTGAGATGGATGTGAGAGGATGTGATATGGATGTGAGATGGATTGGCGGCCTGCGTGTTTCCGAAGGGGTTCGGGAGAGAATTCGGGAGAGGGTTCGGGAAAGTGGCTGGCGGACGGTGTTGCGGGTGCGTGGTGCGAATGCGTGATGCGGGTGCGTGATGCGGATGCGTGATGCGGATGCGGGTTGGTTGTTGTGTTAGTTGTTGAGCGGATTGATGTTAACTGCGGTATTTTAGTTTGGCAAAAGTCGGCACGGGAAAAGAACGGCCACTTTACGGGACTTGTGCGGCGCAATTCAATCATTTGTTTGCGGGCAGGCCTCTTTTTCTCTTTTTACGATTGGCAGGACGGAGCACGGGAGCACGAGGCAATTGAGGCAATCGTTGAAAAAACTCCAACGTCTAAAACTCCAACGCCTAAAACCTCAATGCCATCTTCAACCGGTCCGCGATTTTCCGTGCGTTTGGGCGCACTTGTTCCGTGCGCGGATTCCATGCGAGCACCAAATCCCGCTTCAACTTCGCAAGCTCCGGCGCGTCGGCCTCGACAAAACTTCCCTGCTCCATGTCGCGCAGCGCGATCGCCGGCAGCACCGCCGCAAAACCGCCCGAGCGCACCGCCGCGAGCGTCTGCGGAAAACTCTGGCATACCAGCGCCGGTGTCATCTCCACGCGCAATTTCGCCGCGATGCCGCGCAGGCGTTGCATGAACTGCCCGTCCGTCATCTGCGCCGCGAGCGGCAGCGCGCCGCCGAGCACGTCGGCCAGGCGGATTTTCTGCCTCGCCGCGCGCGCCGCCCCGCCAAGCAACGCCGACGGCACCACGCCCGCGTAGGCAAGCGCGCCGAGCGCCGCCGATTTCAAGCCGGCCACCAGCGCGTCCTTGCGAATCACCCCGAAATCCACGCGCCCGTCGGAAAGCTGTTGCACGATTTCGTTCGTGCGCAGGTTCACCGTCGCAAACCGCGCCCCATCGCCGAACTCCGACACCAGCGCGCCGAGCCTCGGAATCACGAACCAGTGGATCAGACTGTCACCCGCGGCGATGGTGTAATCGATGCTCTCCTCGTGACACTCCGCGCGGAAATCCTCCAACGCGCGCAATTGCTCCCGCGCCAGCTCCGCCAGCCGCACGCCCTGTGCGCTGAGTTTGAGCAGCTTGCCCTGCCGCCGCGCGACCTCGCAGCCGAAAAATTCCGAAATCTCGCGGAGCTGCCGGCTGTACTGGCTCTGCCGGGTCAAATCCCCCGGCGCCGCCTGCGCGATGCTCCCCGCGTCGTGTACCTCCACGAGCGCGCGCAACCTGTCAAGGGAAAGACCCCGTTCGGCAAAAAGTTTTTCAAACATGATTATCCAGTCATATATTATGTGATACGAACTGTGGAAGAAAAATCACGCCCGTGTATTATCTGCGTCAATCCACTGACCGCGGATTGCCGGACAACTGAAAAACAGCGAAAGCTCGAATCCATGTCATCCGGCAATCCGCGGTCAAAAAAACAATTTCAAAACAACCAGATTTCACCAACGCCAGCGCCACAATCCCGTCACCCGACGCCGGCGCCAACACCAACACCACAACTTCGCCACCCGACGCCAACCGCAATGAAACACACACGACTCAACGCCCAATCCGCCGCCCGCCTCGCGGGCCAATATTGGCCATGCACCGGCATATGCGGCGGGATTGACGGACGGGATTTCCAAAACGTGTGCGGCTCACGGAGCCTCAAGTCAAAAACGACCCATTTCGTCCATAATCCAAACATACAAGGAAGCGGCGCCTGAACGCGCCCGGAACACACGCAGTGATTCCAACAGCGAACCCGCTTCCCTCTCCCGGAAGCGGGTTTTTGATTTTTGCGCCGCAGCGCGCGCCAGAAAAAGAAAACCGCCGGATGCCACCGGGGAGCCGCCGGGAAAATACATTCCCGTTTATCAATTTCCATATTCCACAGAAGGCCTCACCGCTGAGCCTAGATCAATCAGCCAACGCCCGCATAAAATCCAGCGGTCGTCCAAACCGCCGAACGCGTTTCAAAACGCATGAGGCGAGAGGGACGCAGGTGTGTGTTCTTTTTTGTGAAAATAAATAACTGATGTTACGCGGATGGCGGGATTTCGTAGGGCCTGACCTTGTGTCAGGCCGCGAATTACCAATGTGGCCTCCCACGCGAGCGCGGCCTGACACAAGGTCAGGCCCTACGAGATGCGTAACATCAGTAAATAATAAACCGCGCGCGGTGCGTCCAAGACAGCGACGTCAAATGGCCGGGCCAGCCGCGCGCGGACAATTTTTATATTAACTGATATTAATACACCGGAGCCGTGGTGTTTTAACAGATAGCACAGCGGGCTTTTAACCCGCAAAGTGCGGGTGCAACTCCCGCCGGCTCCACCAATTTCATAACAAATCAAACCAAACAAAACCTTCACCTGCGGTCATTGAGGGCGGCGAGAGCGGAGAAGTCTTCCGCCGCCGAGCGACCTGAGCCGCAGGATAATTTTTCAACAATACCAACAACAATCAACGCGACGTGCCGCGCCTGCATCGCGTCTGATATTTAATGCGGATGTGGCGTAATCAGTAAACGCGCCGGCCCCAGATGCCGGCGGGCGCAAGCCCGTGCGAGTGCAAGTCCCGCCATCCGCACCAAAATTTTCGGGTAGTGAGTCCAGGGTTACTTCGCTTATCTATGCGCGTGGTTGCCGGTTCGAGTCCGGCCCGTCCCGCCTTTGCGGAACGGTAGCTCAATGGTAGAGCACGTTATACATCCCTGGGCGATTTTCTCCCGAAATTCTTCCGGCAGGGAGCGCGGGTCTCCAGATTCGCGCTCCTTGCCGCCATATTTTTCCGCCCCTTTTATCAATTTTCCGGACAGTGAGGTTTGGAGTTACTTCGTAGCTCAATGGCAGAGCAATCAACCTATACTTGATATGTTGCGGGTTCAATCCCCGCCGGACGCGCAAGCGTTCATCACTCCAGCCGCCGTTCTTCCGGAATATACTTTTCGGGCAGTGATGGTGAAGTTACTTCAACTGAGGCCAGCCGTTCCCGGGCCGGGACACTCGATGAGCCGGATGGGAGGTGCGAACAATGCACCCGACTCGTTGCGCGTAGTGCAAAATCGATGTGTTTATGCGGTGTGCGCCGGAGAGGAAACTCAGCCGGTTTGGCAACGCACGCCGACAGGGAATACTTCGCCTCGTATTCTCCCGAAATCCTTTTTCGCGGCGATTCATCCCGCCGCGGTTGTTGCATCCATGCCGAAGAACGCGAAAGCGCGGAGTTGTATGGCGGAACGTCTCCTCCGCATAATTTAACTCCGTTGCTTTTCACCGGCGGATAATACAACACCACTTCGAAGGCAGTGAGGGCGCGGTTGCTTCTTTGCCATGAAAACCACCCGCGCCCGCTTGTTCTCCTTCGTTTTTAATCCAATAATATCATTTCCCATTTCATTTTCATTTTTGAGGGCAGTGAGAACACGGCTACTTCACAATACATCCAGTAAATACCGAAAAAATCCGTGTTCATTGATTCTCCCTCTTTATTGCAAGGACGCGCATTCGTGTGCGCCCCTTTTTCTTTTCCGGCGCTCCAAGCCGGCTCTCATTTTTGCAAGCAGTGAGTTTCGCGGTTACTTCTTGACTGAAAGGCCGGCGGTTCGAATCCGCCTGCGCGCAAGCGCATGGCTCAGTGGTAGAGCGTTCAGAGGCAGGGCCGAAAGGCCGTCTCCGCGGACAGCATTCTCTTGCATCCCAATATTCCCCGCTCCAACCTTCCCCAATCCCCGCCGTCCCCCGGCGTTCCGGGCAACCACAACGCGCACACGCGCGCATTACTAAAACCTAGAAATAATAATAAACATCATGTCCAAATTCAGCAAACACCTCCCGTCCGCGCGCAAAAACATCGCCCGCGCGCCGGACACGACCAACCTCGCCGGCGGTGACGCGTTTGCGCAGACCGCCAGGCTCGAACTCGTTTCGGTGCTCATCACCACGTTCCTCCAGGATGAGTTCTACCGCACCGAGGAGCAAACGACCGCGCGTCTCCGCGAACTCATCGCAAAAGTCGCCGCGGTCGATCCGCGCTACGTGGCCAAGGCCGCGCTCTACGCGCGCCACCAGCACGGCATGCGCTCCACCAGCCACCTCGTGGCCGGCGAACTCGCCAGGCTCGTGAAAGGCGCCGCGTGGACGAAAAACTTCCACGACAAAATCGTGCGCCGCCCGGACGACGCGCTCGAAATCCTCGGCTACTATCTCGCCACACACGGCCGCCCGCTGCCCAACTCCCTTAAAAAAGGACTCGGCGCCGCGCTCGCCCGTTTCGACGAGCACCAGCTCGCGAAATACCGTCGCGATCACGCCGAGTTCAAGCTCGTCGACGCCGTCAACCTCGTGCGCCCGCCCGCCACGCCCGCGCTCACCGCGCTCATGCGCGGCCAGCTCGCGCCCGCCCAAACCTGGGAAACGCGACTCACACAGGCCGGCGCCGAGGCGGAAAACGACAACGAGGCCGCCGCCGCGAAATCCGCCGTCTGGACCGAGCTTGTGCATGAGCGCAAGCTCGGCTACCTCGCGCTCCTTCGCAACGTGCGCAACATCCTCACGCACGCGTCCGGCGCCGATAGCGAACGCGCGCCCGACACCGTCGGCAAACTTTGCGAACAACTCGCGGACGAAGCCGCCGTGCGCCGCTCGCTCGTGTATCCGTTCCAGTTCCTCGCCGCGCTCGACGCGCTCAGGCAGGGCAACCTCGCCGGCGCCGACCGCGTGATGGACGCGCTCAACCAAGCCGTCGATCACTCGCTCGCCAATGTCCCGCGCTTCGAAGGCACGACCCTCGTCGCGCTCGACTGCTCCGGCTCGATGAGTGGCCGTCCGCAAACGATCGGCTCGCTCTTCGCCGCCGTGCTCGTGAAAGCGAGCGGCGCCGACCTGGTGCTTTTCAGCAGCGACGCGCGCTACCACACGCTCAACCGCCGCGACACCACGCTCACCGCGGCCAAAAGCATCCCCTTCGCCGCCGGCGGCACAAACTTCAACGCGATCTTCGAGTGCGCAAACCGCGCCTACGACCGCGTGATCGTGCTCTCCGACATGCAAGGCTGGATCGGCAGAGGCGCGCCGAACGCCGCCGTCGCGGAGTATCAAAACAAATACGCCGCCGCGCCGCGTATCTTCAGCTTCGACCTGAAAGGTTACGGCACGCTCCAGTTCCCGCAGGAGCGCGTCTATTGCCTCGCGGGCTGGAGCGACCGCGTTTTTGACATCATGCAAAAACTCGACCGCGACCCGCACGCCCTCGTGCGCGAAGTCGAAGCTGTGCAGCTCGATGGGTGAGCCGGCAAAAGCGAACCGGTATTCAAGGCGGCACGGACAATCCTGTCCGCGCCGCCTTTTCCTTAACGTCAGCAACACGGGCCGTAATCGTCCGTGGGTTTGGAAAACCGATGGCACGGACTGCCAGCCCGTGTGTTTGGAAAAAAATGAAACGCCAGCGTAACATTTCACCGCGGACAATTACTCCGCGAGGTTTGCGCGCCATGACTGATTTTGGTCATGCAAGGATTGGGTGGCACGGGCGGCTTGCCCGTGTTTCATAGCGCAAACTTTTCCAAACCCGCGGGCGAAGCCGTGCGTGGCGCAGACTGCCAGGTCTGCTTTCCGGCAATCTTCCAAGGCAGGCAGACCTGGCAGTCTGCGCCACGCACGCTACCGCGACGCCAGATGCCACATCCCGCAAAGCGCGCACCGATACGCGACCCGCCGCCGCCCGACACCCGCCAGCAACGCGGCATCCAACGCATCGCCCTGTGATTTATAGCGACGCTTGCGCGTGCATATGTGATGTGCCTCGTCGCGAGACGGTCTGCGTGCCGGTCTTTTTGCCATGTGCAAAAACCTACATCCCGCCGCGCGCCCCGCAAACCGTATTTTCAAATAAAAATATATAATTGATATTACGCAGCGCGTAGGGCCTGACCTTGCGTCAGGCCGCGAATTACCAATGTGGCCTCCCACGCATTCGCGTCCTGACACAAGGTCAGGCCCTGCAAAATCTGCCGGTCGCGTAACATCAGTTATACATTATACATCATTCATCATCCATCACCCATTATCCATTACTCATTACTCATTACCCATTACCCATTATTTATCATTCATTATACACTATACATTATTCATTATTCATTTTCCATTAGCGCAAGCGCACAAAACGCAGGCGCACAAAGAACACACACCGCACGCACGCATTTTCCATTCACACCATAACTCAATGCGCCCGCAACACGGGCGCGCACCACCATGACCACGCTCCTCGACAAACCACTCGTCCTCTCGCTTAACCGCGCCTGGCAGGTCATCGGACATCGCACCGTCAGACAGGCGCTCGTCGCCCTCAGCGGAGGCGATCCCTCCGCGACCGACGCGCTTCCGCCCGCGCTCGGCATCGACATCGCCTACGAACACCGCGCCGGCGGCGCCTGGGATTTTTCGCGCCCGCTCTACCTGAATCCGCTTCCGTGGAACGACTGGCTCGCGCTCCCCATCCGTGACTTCGACCTCACGATCAACACGCCGCGCCAGGCCGTCCGCGTGCCCACCGTCATGATCGCTACCAACTACGCGAAAATGCCCGTGCGCAAACCGCGCCTCACGCGCAACGCGATCTACGAACGCGACGGCGGCGTCTGCCAGTACACCGGCGAATACGTGGGCCGCAGGGACGGCAACCTCGACCACGTCGTCCCCCGCTCGCGCGGCGGACGCGACACGTTCGAAAACCTCGTGTGGGCCAAGCGCGAAATCAACTCGCGCAAAGCCGACCGCCTCCCGCACGAAGCCGGCCTGCGCCTCCTGCGTCACCCGCAAGTGCCGCGCGCGCTCCCCGTCTCCGCGCTCATCCGCGAAGCCCGCCACCCGGACTGGAAACACTTCCTCACCGCGAACGCATAAACAGATTCCCCTGACAGCAGAACACACCGGGAGCGCGGCTCTCTTCACCACGAGCCGCGCTCTTTGCCCCGGAATAATTTCAAACATATGCGCCCTTGTGAAAAATACGCGGCTCGCGACAAACATCTCCTGTGCCTGGAGCGCGAACTCAATCGCCTGCTGCAGGCGCAATGGACCGCGCCCATCATACCGCTCGAACATCCGTATCAACGCGGCTGGATAAAAACCTACGTGCTCCGTCCCGACGTGGCCCGCCGTTCCGACGCAGACATTTTTATCGACGTGCTCGCAAAAATCAACCGGCGCGTTTTTTCACGCGGACGCGATTTCAGACACGCCAACGGCGGCCCGGTCTCGCTGGCGCCGCGCATCATTCCGGTTGCCGAATGGGAACGCCTCGGCTGGACGCAAAAGCACCGCCGCCTTTTTGGATTCGGTCACTGGCGCAGCGACCACTATTGGAACAACCGGCACATTCCCGCCCACCACAACCACGTGCTCGGCTTCAAACTCGTGCATGACTCGTGGCTGCGGGAAGACATCCAACCCAACCTCATCACGCATCAACGCGTCGAATTGCCCGAAGTCCGCCGCCGCATCGCGGAAATCGAGGCGCATTTCAAACACAACGATGGCTGTCATCGGCTGAACAACCTGCACGGCCGGCGCAACTATTGGTGCGACACCTCCCGCGCACGTCACAACCAGGCAAAAGCGGCAACAGTCGGGGAATTCGAAGACTGAACGGCATTTTACCTGATGTTGCGCAGTCGGCAGTTTTTGCCTGGGCCGAGCCTGTTTGAGGGCGCCGAGTAAACAACTGGGCCGCAGACGGGTCCCGGCCCGTCAC
>JAISGL010000071.1 GCA_031263125.1 Opitutaceae bacterium
GTGCCGATGCTCATCACCGCGGCCTGCCTCATCATCATGGTCATCGCCGCCAACGCCGTCCTCTTCAAAACCTCCTCCAGCGACCTGAACGACGCCATCGACACCATCCGCGCGCACCAGACCGCCGCCGCCGGCGTCGCCGAAACCGGCGACGCCAGTTTAAGATGAAAGTTTAAGATTAAGGCCCAATCCTCCGCCTCCCCGCTTGCACTTCAACTCAAACTCAAACTCCAACTTCAACTCTCAACTTAAACTCTCAACTTAAACTTAAACTGGCGGCGTAGCCGCCCCTTCCCATGAGAGAAATCTTCGACAACATCTCCGACAACCTGCGCTACGTCGCCATGCTCCTCGCCGGCACGGCCATCGGCGGCAAACTCCTCTTCGCCGACCAGGCGATCATGACCGTCTTCGCCATCGGCTTCCTCATCCTCGCCGCGCTCCTCTTCCTCTTCGACCTCGTCCGCCGCATCGGGAAAAAGAAATCCGAGGAACGCCTTGCCGCGCAACTCTCCGACAACAGCTCCGGCTCCTCCTCCGTCAGCGGCGCCGCCCGCAAAGCCCAGCTCGACGCCCTCCGCCAGAACTTCCAGAAAGGTCTCGACAAATTCCGCGCCGCCGGCAAAGACCTCTACACCCTCCCCTGGTATATGGTCGTCGGCGAACCCGGCTCCGGCAAAACCGAGGCCGTCCGCCACTGCAACGTCGGCTTCCCCCCCGGCCTCCAGGACGAAATGCAAGGCGCCGGCGGCACCATCAACATGCACTGGTGGTTCACCAACCAGGCCGTCCTCCTCGACACCGCCGGCAAACTCCTCTTCCAGGAAGCCCCCCCCGGCGCCACCACCGAATGGCACGCCTTCCTCGACCTCCTCAAAAAAAACCGCCCAAACTGCCCCGTCAACGGCCTCCTCCTCGTCATCCCCGCCGACTCGCTTCTCCGCGACAACGGCGACGAAATCGCCAAAAAAGCCGGCAAAATCGCCGAGCAACTCGACCGCATCCAGCGCACCCTCGACGTCCGCTTCCCCGTCTTTGTCCTCATCACCAAATGCGACCTCCTCAACGGCTTCCGCGAGTTCTTCGCCGGCCTGAAAGACCCCCAGCTCCAGCACCAGATGACCGGCTGGTCAAACCCCGCCCCGCTCGACGCCCCCTTCTCGCCCGAACACGTCGATGAATACCTCGACACCGTCTCGCAAAAAATCGCCCGCCGCCGCCTCGGCCTCATCGCCGACCCCGCGCCCGAGACGCCCGAAGACCGCCGCGCCGACGAAGTGGACGCCCTCTTCGCGCTCCCCCACAGCATCCGCGCGCTCGCCCCGCGCCTGCGCCGCTACCTTGAGATGATCTTCGTCACCGGCGAATGGTCGGCCAAACCCCTCTTCCTGCGCGGCATCTATTTCACCTCCGCCCTCACCGAAGGCAAATCCCTCGACCTCGAAATCGCCCAGGCGCTCGGCGTGCAACCCGACGCGCTCCCCGAAGGCAAACTCTTCGAACGCGAACGCTCCTTCTTCCTGCGCGACCTGTTCATGCAGAAAATTTTTAAGGAAAAAGGTCTCGTCACGCGCGCCAGCAACACCCGCAAACTCGTCCGCCGCCGCCAGACGCTCCTCTTCGGCTCGCTCGCCGCCAGCCTCGTCACCGTGCTCGGCCTCTCCATCTGGGGCGCCTACGGCGTGAAACACAGCGTCGGCGCCGAAAGCGCCTACTGGAAAGCCGCCTCCGCCAACTGGCAGGACGACCGCACCTGGTTCCCCATCGTGTCGCCCGAGTTTCGCGGCTCCACCAAGTTCGTTTACAACGGCGAAACCTCCGTCACCGTCGGCGGCGAACCGATTCCCCTCCACGAATTTCACGCCCGGCTCCAAGGTCTCGTCACCCGCGACATCCCCGTGCCCTTCGTCTTCAAACCCATGAACGCCCTCGTGGTGCGCGCCAACTCCGGCCGCCGCGAAGCCCAGCGCGCTCTCTTCGAGGCCAGCGTCACGCGCCCCGCGCTCGACGCCGCCCGCGTCCGCATGACCGACACCCGCGCCGCCTGGACCCCGCGCGAAACCACCGCCCTCGCCACGCTCGTCCAGCTCGAAGGCATGATCCACTTCCCGACGCTCCCCGGCCAGCGCGTCGAATTTGAGCCGGGCACGTTTCTCAACCCGCTGCTCGGCCTCTGGACCGGCGACGGCAAGGCCCCCTTCACCCTCAACGGCGTCTTCGAATGGACATATTACAAAGACGGCGCCGGACGCGGCAAATGGCCCGACGCCACCTGGTCCGCCGGCCCCTCGTTCCGCGAAAACAGCCCCCTCGCCACCGGCTGGCAGACATTTGCCAAATCGCAGCAAACCGACGCCACGACACAGCAAACCGAGGCGCTCTCGCTCGCCAAGGCGCGCGACGCCGCCGGCGCCTACCGCTCCGCCGAAAGGGATTTTTACCGCTACGTGCAACGCCCCGTCTCCACCGCCGGCTGGACGGCGGAAGCCACCCGCACCCACGCCGCGCTGACCGTGGCGAAACAGGGCCTCGACGACGCCCTCGCCTCCGCGCAAAGCGCCGGCCTCCTGCCCAAGGAAGGCCCGCTCTCCCTCGCGCAATCCTACGACACCATCGTCCGCAAAGCCCAGGCCCAGGCCGACGCCGGCCTGAAAACCCTGCGCGACATCACGCTCAAATTCCGCCCGCCCTCCGAGCAAGCCGGCGGCTTCATCAGCGGACTCCTCGGCTCCGACACGCCCGCGCCGCCCGTCCCCGACGCCGCCGCAGCAGCAGCCGCCGGCGCCACCGGCCTTGCCCGGAAAAACGCCATCACCTTCACGCCCGAATTTCCGATGTTGCAGGAAGTCTCCGCGCGCCTCGACCGCATCGAGCAGGACACCCTCGCGGCGACCCGCTCCGTGTTCGGCGCCGACGCCGCCGGGACGCTCGCCGAGCTTGACACCGATTACCTCGCCCTCGTCGAAAAACAAACCCTCTACCGCTACCGCTGGGAAACCTCCACCGCGGCGATGGGCCTGTTCACCCTCCCCGCCGGACTGGAAAAAAACATCGTCGGCGAACTCGCCCGGACACTCGGCGACTCCGCCGCCTCCGCAGCCGCCATCGTCACCCAGTCGGAGAAATACGAATTCAAAAACGTCTATGATTTCCGCCAGTCCATCCGCAACCTCGTGGACGCCGGCAGCCAGGCCCGCGCCCTCGACCTGCACCGGCTCCACGCCGACGCCATCGCCACGCACCTCGCCCGCGACGCCGGCTTCCCGCTCATCCTCGACGCCGCCG
>JAISGL010000131.1 GCA_031263125.1 Opitutaceae bacterium
GGGCGCGGAGGCGGTTGAGTTCCTTGGAGGTGTTGGCGTGTTTGTAGAAGGCTTCGAGGGGGTAGGCGGCGTCGCTGTTCCAGAATTGGTCGAAGCTGCCGGTGATTTCTTTCACGATGGGGCCGACGGCGAGGAGGTCGAGGTCGCGGAAGTTCACGTCCTGGCGGGCGTCGAAGTATTCATCGCCGATGTTGCGGCCTCCGATGATGGCGACCTGGCTGTCGATGATGTAGGATTTGTTGTGCATGCGGCGGTTGAGGCGGCGTCCGTCGAGGAGGAATTGGGTGGCGATGGTGAGGGCGAAGGTCTGGCGGATTTTGAAGGGGTTGAAGATGCGTACTTCGATGTTGGGGTGGGCGTCGAGGGCGAGGATGTTGCGGTCGTTGCCGGCGACGTGGATGTCGTCGATGAGGATGCGCACGCGCACGCCGCGGGCGGCGGCGGCGAGGAGGTGCTGGATGACGAGGCGGCCCGTGGGGTCGTCGTGGATCATGTAATACTGGATGTCGAGGGAGCTGACGGCCTGGTCGGCGAGGGCGATGCGGGCGGTGAGGGCTTCGGAGCTGAGGGCGAGGAGGCGGAAGCCGGAGTGTCCGGCGGGGTGCCGGGCGAGTTGCGCGTCGATGCGCCGGGTGATGCTCGCGCCGGCCGGGGCGGGGAGGGCGGTGGAGGGGATTTTGGGGTAGTTTTTGCGGACGCTGGAACAGCCGGCGGCGAAAAACAGGAGGAGCAGGAAAAGCGCGGGGAGGAGCGCGCGGAAGGACGCCGAGAAGGGCGCGAGGAAAGGCGCGGGAAGGGGCGCGGAGAGGGGTGCGGGGGAGAGCGTGGAGAGGGGCGCGAGGAAAGGTGCGGGAAGGGGCGCAGAGCGGGGCGCGGGGGAGAGCGCGGAGAGCGGCGCGGGAAGAGGCGTGGGGAAGGGTGCGGAGAGGGGCGCGGGAAGAGGCGCGGAGAAGGGTGCGAGGAAAGGTGCGGAGAAGGGCGCGGGAAGAGGCGCGGAGAAGGGTGCGAGGAAAGGTGCGGAGAGGGGCGCGGGGGGGATTATCCCGCGTTTTTTTTGTGATGGGCTGGTTGTGGAGGGTGGCACTTTCCGGGAGGGGGGATCAGGGCTGCCTGGGAGCGCGGGCCGCGATGCCCGCGATGCGTTTTAGAGGTACAATACCCGGGCGCACGGCGTTTCGCGGGCAAAGATGCCCGCGCTCCCAGGAAAGGCATCCGCGTTGCTTTCGCTCAATCGCGGGCGCCGGGTTTGGTTGATGGCAGAAGAACACGCCTGTGTCTTTTGAATCTCTTTGGCTGCGTAACATCAGTTAATAAAGTACACTCAGGTGATTACACTCAGGTGATTTTCAGCAGCTCGGCGGCGGGTGGAATGTCCTTGATGAGTTGCGACGGCTCCGGGCCTACGCCGAGATAGCGGAAGTTTGGCAGGTTTGGCAGGGCGGCGGCGGGGATGCGCGGGAGGCTGGCGTTGCTGGTGACGGCGGCGTTGGTAATGGCGGTGTTGTCGTTGGCGGCGGCATTGGCGGCGCTGGTGATGTCGTTGGCGGCGGCGTTGTTGTTATTGGCGGCGGCGTTGTTGTTATTGGCATCGTTGTCGTTGTGGAACGCGACCGCGACGGTGGCGCGATACATGGCGGCGATGTAGCGGCGGGCGTTTTCGGGGAGCGCGCCGAAGGTGCGGATGCGCGAGATGTCTTCGGCCCAGCCGGGGTGTTTTGTGTAGACGGGACGCAGGGTGCGGCGGATGGCGTCGTTGCGCGGGACGTGGTGGTAGCGTTTGCCGGCGGCGTCTTCGTAGGCGGCGCAGATGAGGAGGTCGCCGCGCCAGTCGCCTTCGTGCGCGAGGGCGTCGGCTTTGTTGATCATGAGGTCCTGGTAGCCGCCATAGCGGAGCGCGTCGCCTTTTTCGACGGCGTCGAACCAGCCGACCATGCGCTGGCGGCCCGTGCTGGTGCCGAATTCGAGTTTCTTGAGTTTGATGGCGAGCGGGTGCGCGTCGTCCATTTGCGTGATGAAGGTGTGCGTGCCGACTTTGGTGTCGTAGGCCTTGGCGACGCCGAAGGTGTGGATGCGTTGGAGCGGGATGCCGGCGCTTTCGAAAAACTCGGGCGTGAAGGTGTGCGAGGCGGTGACGTTGGGCGGGAAGCCGTGGCGTTTGTCGAGCCAGTAGGACTGGCCGAACTCGCCGATGATGGTGTGGCCGGCGCGGAGTTCGCGGAGGATGAGTTCGCGGACTTCGCCGATGTTTCTGGCGAGGCTGGAGCCGGCGTGCCAACAGGTGTCGGCGAGGGCGTCGAGGTTGAGCGTGAAGGGCGCGGGGCCTTTGAAGCGTTTGAAATCAAACTCGGCGGCGGTGAAGATGCCGAGGTCGATGGCCTCGGCGTTGGCGCGGAGTTCGGCGGCGGTGAGTTTTTCGAAAAAGGAGTCCCATGTCGCGGCGCTGATCTGGCAGACGTGCTGGATGATGCGGCAGGCGCGGTCGGCGCGCTGGGAGAGTTTTTTGCGATACACGGCGGGCGTGGCGAGGAAATCGGCGTAGGTGATTTGCCACTGGCCGGTTTCGTCGGAAAAGGCGGGCGTGATGCCGCGTCCGGTGGAGCCGCGCGGTTCTTCGCGGAGGATGTTGGTGCGGTAGTCTTCCCACGCGAGGTCGAGCAGGCGGTGCGTGAGGTCGGAGACCAGGGCGCGTTCGTCGATGAGGAGGCGGGCGAGGGTGGGGTAGCCTTTTTTCTCAAGCGGGAGCGCCTCCCACCAGACTTTGCGCGGGTCGGCGACCACGCCGCAGCCGATGGCGAGGTGCGCGATTTCGCGTTCGACGACGCCGGCGGGCAGGAGGTTCAGCTTGATGCCGGCGGCCGTGTGGCCGGAATTGGCGCCGCCGTTGACTTTGAGCACGGTGGAAACAGGGGCGGATGTGTCGCGAAGCTCGTGGGCTAGTTCGGGGATAAGGCGGCCTTTGCCTTCGTCGCCAAAGGAAATACCGACATCAGCAATGAGCTGGCTGGAAAAAGGAAGAAGTGACATGGTTCGATGTAACGCGCAACCGAGTCACATAACGTGCCTTTGTTGCGGAAAAGCAGAAAGAGGAGGGATCGCCTTTGGGCAATCTTAAAAATTTCGCGCGTGGCGTGGGAGAATGGGGCGTGGGGAGGAGGGGGCGTGGGGAGGAGAGGAGCGGAGAGGAGAGGAGGGGAGGGGAGAGGAGAGGAATAGGGAGAGCTGCGAAGCGATTTATTCGCATCTGGGTTCATTCGCATCGCTTGCCGCAACTCCCATCACACATCAAAAAGCGATAACGTTTGCACCTTCCGCCTTCCGCCTTTGCGCACAGGGCAAACGCCCTTGCTTTCCATGCGCATCGGACGCTATCCATTCAGGCGAAAACCAAAACCAAAAAAACACACACAAATGAACCCTGATAAAATCGCCCCGCTTCGCCATCTGCCACCCCGCCACTCGTCGCCCCGCCACTCGCCACTCCGCCACCTGCCGCCACTCGTGCTTGCCCTTTGTCTGTTGTCCGCCGGCGCAACCCAGGCGGAAGACCAGCCGCCCGCCGGAAAACTCAACATCAGCGGAATCTATCCGCACCTGGCATTCTACAACGACGAAGGCGAATGCGGCACCGGCGCCGTCGTCCCCTGGGCCGGAAGCCTCTGGGCAATCACATACGCCCCGCACAAACCTTACGGCTCATCGGACAAACTCTACCAAATCTCCCCCGCGCTCGAACGCACCGTGCGCCCCGAAAGCGTGGGCGGCACCCCGGCCAACCGCATGATACACAGGGAAAGCAACCAGCTCTTCATCGGCCCCTACGCAATCGACGCCTCCGGCAACGTGCGCGTCATCGACTACGCGACGATGCCCGGCAGGCACACCGGCAACGCGCGCCACCTCTCCGACCCCTCCGGCAAAATCTACTACGCCACGATGGAGGAGGGCTTCTACGAAGTGGACGTCGCCACGCTCGCCCCCACCGTTTTATACAAGGACGGAAACCTCCTCCGCAAACCCGGCCAGATGGCGCAGCACGCGGAACTGCTCCCCGGCTCGCACGGCAAAGGCGCGTATTCCGGCCAGGGCGTCCTGGTCTATTCCAACAACGGTGAAGCCACCAAGGAGGCGCTGGAAAAACCCGACATCGAGTCCGGCGTGCTCGCCGAGTGGGACGGACGCGATTGGAAAATCATCCGGCGCAACCAATTTGTCGAAGTCACAGGCCCCGGCGGAATCCACGGCAACGCCAACCCGCAAACCGACCCCATCTGGGCCACCGGATGGGATCACAAATCCATCCTGCTCGGCGTGCGCGGCGACGGCGCGTGGTCCTTCCGCCGCCTGCCCAAGGCCAGCCGCGCCTACGACGGCGCCCACGGCTGGAACACCGAATGGCCGCGCATCCGCGACGTGGGCGTGCCCGGCGAACCCGATTACCTGATGACCATGCACGGAATGTTCTGGCGCTTCCCCGCCACCTACTCGCCCAAAAACACCGCGGGCCTCCGCCCCCGCTCGGCCTGCCTGAAAGTGATCGGAGACTTCACCCGCTGGAACGACCAGCTGGTGTTCGGTTGCGACGACACCGCCAAAAATGAATTCCTCAACAAACGCAAAGCCAAAGGCGCAATCCGCGGCCCCGGCCAGTCCAATTCCAATCTCTGGTTCACCTCCCTCTCCCAACCCGACGCACTCGGCACCGCCACCGCCGCCGGCCACGTATGGCTGCACGAACCCGTCAAGGCGGGCGCCGCCTCGGAACCATTCCTCTTCTCGGGCTGGGACGAACGCTGCGCATGGCTGAAAAACGCCGGGACGCAACCGGTCGTTTTCCGCTTTGAAGTGGACGCGGCGGGAAACAACACCTGGTCCGAAACCAAAAAAATCACCGTCCCCGCCGGCGCCTCCGCGTTTGTCGATTGCGAGGAAATCGGACGCGGCGAATGGGTCCGCGCCAGCACCGACAAAGACACCATCGCCAGCGTTGCGTTTGTCTACACCAGCCGGGAAAAACGCCCCGCGACGCCTGACGCCATGTTCAACGGACTGGCTCAAATCGGCGACCCGCGCCACCAAGGCGGACTCCTCTTCAGCCGGGGCGCCAACCTCCGCACCCTCGCGCTGCTCGCCAGCGACGAATCCGGCGAAACCGGCTGCCACGAAATCGACGAACACATGCGCATCATCCGCAAGGACGACGAAAAAACCGCCGCCATCATTCGCAAGCAACTCGCCATCCCGCGCCACGCCGTCGAAATCGACGAAGGCTCCGTGCTGATCATTGACGACGCCGGAAGACGCTGGCGCCTGCCCCTTGGCGATGCGCGCTTCACCGCCCCCACGCTCGACGGCTCGCTGCGCCTGTGCCGCGAAGTCGCCACCGAGCGCGACCTCTTCAACTGCCACGGCACCTTCTACGAACTCCCTGCGGAAAACGCCGGCGGCTACGCCAGAATCCGCCCCATCGCCTCGCACAACCTGCGCATCCACGACTACGCCTCCCATCGCGGCCTGTTGATCCTCACCGGAATCAACCCCGAAACGAAAACGGACAACCCGCGCATCTTCACCACGGACGACAAAAAAACATCGCTCTGGGCGGGCGTCATCGACGACCTCTGGAAACTGGGCAAACCGGTGGGACGGGGCGGCCCGTGGGTGGATGCAAACGTGCAAGCCACCCGCCCTTCCGACCCCTACCTGATTGGTTTTTACGACGAGCGCACGCTGCGGCTCTCGCACCGCTCGCCGGCCGACATCACATTCACCGTGGAAATTGACCCGACCGGTGATGGTGACTGGCACGCGTACACCCGCCTCACCGTGAAGCCGGGCGAACGCCTCGCCCATGTGTTTCCCCCCGCGTTCCAAGCCCGCTGGATTCGGTTCATCGCCGGCAAAGACACAACCGCAACCGCATGGCTCGAATACAAGTGATTTACGCGCAAACGTGAAAAATATTGCCGTGCAAATTTTGAAATCGGGGCTTCGCATGGACGCGTTTTTCTATCTAATCGGCCCCTTTCCCTTTCCATTACATATATCCATCCTATGCAACAAGCTCCCCTCTCCGCACATCAACGGGTCGTGGTCACTGGTCTCGGCGTCGTCGCGTCGCTCGGCCATGACGTGGAAACCTTCTGGAATAATTTGCTCGCAGGACAGTGCGGCATTGATCGCATCACGCAGTTCGATCCGGCGAATTACACCACGCAAATCGCCGCCGAGGTGCGCGACTGGAACGTGGAGCAACACTGGGACCCCAAGGAAGCCCGCCGCAACGACCGCTACACGCATTTCGGCATGGTGGCCGCGAAACAGGCTTTCGCCGACGCCGGCCTCGACATGTCCAGGGAGGACCCCGACCGCGTCGGTGTCGTCATCGGCTCCGGCATCGGCGGGATGGACACGCACGAGAAGCAGATGAAACGCCTCTTCGATTTCGGCCCGCGCAAAGTTTCCCCGTTCACGATTCCCTCGCTCATCAGCAACATGTGCAGCGGCCTGTTCGCCATCGAAATCGGCGCGCGCGGGCCGAACTTCGCCATCTCGTCGGCGTGCGCCACCGCGACGCACTGCATCGGCGAGGCCATGCACATGATCCGGCGTGGTGACGCGGAAGTTATGGTCGCCGGCGGCGCCGAGGCCACGATCACGCGGTTCGCCTATGCGGGCTTCTGCTCGATGAAGGCGATGAGCACGCGCAACGACGACCCGAAGCACGCCAGCCGCCCCTTCGACGCCGGACGCGACGGCTTCATCATGGGCGAAGGCGGCGGCGTCATCGTCCTTGAATCGCTCGCCCACGCGCAAGCCCGTGGCGCCCGCATTTACTGCGAACTCGTCGGTTACGCGGCCAGTTGTGACGCGCACCACATCACGATGCCCGACCCCGAAGGCAAGGGACTCTCTGCGGCGATGACGCGCGCGCTCGCCTGGGCCGGCGTCGGACTCGGCGAAGTTGATTACATCAACGCGCACGGCACCTCCACGCCCTACAACGACAAGTTCGAGACGCTTGCCATCAAAAAAGTTTTTGGCGACCACGCGCGCAAACTTGCGATCAGCTCCACCAAGTCGATGACCGGGCACCTGCTTGGCGCCGCCGGTGGCATCGAAGCCGTGATCAGCGTGAAGACGATCCAGACCGGCCAGATCGCGCCCACGATCAATCTCACCGACCCCGACCCCGAGTGTGACCTCGACTACGTGCCGAACGTCAGGCGTGCCGCCAGCGTGAAGATCGCCATGAGCAACAACCTCGGCTTCGGCGGCCAGAACGCAGCCGTTGTTTTCAAGGCGATGTGACATCGCTTTGTTAACTGAGGGACTCGGCTGAAACAAATTCGCCAAAGAGGAGCGGAAGCGCACCGGTTTGCGCAAATGGTCTGTCACCATCACGGCTGCCGCCGCCATCAACGTGATCGCTTCATTGCCCCCTTATAAATTGCAATTTATTTAGTCGATCCTGAAAAAGGCGTTTTAGGCGGCGTGCGATAAACACAGCGGCCTCGGCGAGGGTGTGATCCCAAACAGCAGCCGGATAAATAAGCGCAAAAAAGCTGCCAGCAGCTTTCCAAAATTCATCGACGCGGCGCTGAGCAGCGCATTCACCGCGTCCCCGGCCTCCCCCCACAGGCGGTTGCGTTCCATCCGGTGTTCGTTTTTGCAGTGTCCTATCGTCGGCTCCACTGCCGCCCGGTGTTTCATCCTTTTCCACAATCGTCTGCCTATGTTTCCTCTTCGCCGCCGGTCCACATGGATCGTCTCCTTTCCTTTGTGATCGTGCCCCTGGTATCCCATGTCCACATGCACCTCCTTCACCTGTCCTTTTGTCATCCGGCGCGTTTGTTCGAGTTGCTTTTCGAGTGTGTGTCCGTCGTAAGGATTGCCTTGCATGCTTTTGGTTCCCACCAGCCAGCCGCCTTCGCTTGTCACCGCCACGCTCACTTTGTTTCCAAACTCATACTTCTTTCCCGCCTTGCCTTTCGCTATGCATTGCACATGCGGCTCATGCACACTGTAGATCTTGTTTTTGTCCTTTCTTTCCTGCACGTGGATTTTCTTCGCCACCGCCAGCAGCTTCGCCAGCTTGCCTTTCGGATCGTGTTTTTGCCTTTCGATCTGCCGGATGATCCGCCCGAGGTTTGTGCGCAGTTTGCGCGTGCATGCCGCCGCCCGTTTCGGCTGCCGCGCGTGCGCGTAGCGCGCGCTCATCATCAGCAGTTGCGGCCCCACCCGTTCGTAGCTTTGTTTGATCCGCAGTCCGCGTTTGCGCGCTTCTTTCACCAGTCGCTCCCTCGCCCGGTTGTAGAGTCTCGCGTCGGTCGGGAACCGGATCGCCTTGGTTTGCACCGTCGTGTCGATGTTCACCCGTTTGATTTGCAGGGGCGTTATCACCCGCATCTT
>JAISGL010000132.1 GCA_031263125.1 Opitutaceae bacterium
CAACGGGGTTGCCTAATAACATTGCCATAAAGCACTCGCGCTTCAGCGGTTCAATCCTAGGCAACCTCTTCGAGGTTGTGACAATTTTTTCCCCTTTTCCCAGGGTAGCGACTGCGTCGCAACCCTGGGCTGAATTAGGAAACGGCTTCGCCGTTTTTGCGCCCTTCGGCGCTCTCCCTTCGGCACTGTTCCGGGTATCTCGCTTGATTGCCACCTTTCGCAATTACACCTGATGCCACTCGCACTCGCATCACTCGCGGGTGAGCAGTGTCACGCCTTGCAGCACGGTCATGGCGGCTTGCAACTGGCGGTCGGGCATAAGCTCCGCGTCGAAGCGTTCCTTGAAGGCGGCGGGGTCGGCGGCGAGTTCGGGGCGCGCGAGTTGCAGGCCCACGTTTTCATCCTCCACGGGCGTCAGCACGACTTCCACTTGCGGGGCCACGCCGTGCTCATGGATCGTGACGCCGCCCGGCGTGTAGTAACGCGCGGTCGTCAGGCGCATGCCTTCGCCGTTTTTGAGTCTGAAGACGGTCTGCACGGAGCCTTTGCCAAAGGAGCGTTCACCGACGATCACGGCGCGGTGCGTGTCTTTCAACGCGCCGGCCACGATCTCGGCGGCGCTGGCACTGCCGGCGTTGATCAAAATCGCGACGGGCGCGGTGATGGGCTGGTCGTCCGACTCGGCGCGAAACTCGTCGCGGTCCTTCGTCGCGCGGCCTTGCGTGTAGACGATGAGTTCGCCTTTTTTGAAAAACGGGCCGGCCACCTGCACGGCGCTTTCGAGCACGCCGCCGGGGTTGTTGCGCAGGTCGATGATGAGGCTGGTTGCGTTGCGCGTGGAGAGCGTGTTGAGGGCGTTGAAAAATTCCCCGCCCGTGCGTTCGGTGAATTGCGTGATCTGGATGTAGCCGATGCCGCCATCGAGCAGGCGCACGTTGCGGACGCTTTCGGCGTGGATCATTTCGCGCGTGAGCGTCACCGGGTAATCGCGGTCTTCCGACGGGCGGTGGAGGCCGATGGTGACGGTGGTCTTGGGTTTGCCGCGCAGTTTTTCAACGACGGTGGTCGTTGTCGGTTTTTCGAGCGGCACGCCGTCGATGCTCCTGATTTCGTCGCCGCGCCGGATGCCCGCGCGTTCGCCGGGTGTGTTGGGCATGGGCGTGACGACCCAGACGCGGCCTTTGCGCAATTCGATTTGCACGCCGATGCCGCCAAACTCGCTGCTCATGTCCTCCTCGAGTTCCCGGAAATATTTCGCCTCAAGAAACTCCGAGTGCGGGTCGAGCGTTTCGAGCACGCCGTGCAGCGCGGATTTCGCCAGCACGGGCACGGCGGATTTTTCCGGGTCGACGTATTTGTCGCTTACGATCGCCATCACTTCGCGCACGTAGGAGGTGGCGCGGTTCAGGTCGCGGTTGGGAAAAATACCCCATCCCGAGACGATGCGCGCGCCGTCGCCGGCGAACAGGATGCCGAGTGCGACGCCGCAGGCGATGAGGAGGAGGGTTCGGTGTGTGTTGGAAAAGGAGGACTTCACGGGAATGGCGGTGCGGAAGATTGCGGATTGGCGGGCCGTTGTAAATGGATTCGTCAAATGCGCGCGGGCGGGTCAGCGTCGCGGGCATGTCCGGAATTTCGGGATTTTCAGTGTTGTTTCGCGCGCATGCCGACGAGGGGGCGGATGGCGTGTTGCGCATGCGGTTCGACCGGTTCATGGGGCTTGCGCTCTACAATCCCGCGACCGGCTACTATCGCGGCGGGCGCAAGCGCGTGGGGCGCGGCGGGGGCACGGATTTCTTCACGGCGAGCACGAGCGGTCCGGTGTTTGGCGAGCTGGTCTGCGCGGCGGCGGTGAAACGGTTGCGGGAAAATGACGCGCGGGCGAATCCGCGCGATTATGTTTTTGTCGAAATCGGCGCGGAGCCGGGGGGCGGCGTGCTCGCGGGCGTGAAGCATCCGTTTGGCGGCGAGCGGACGATCAGGGTGGGGACGGCGATCATGGGCAACCTGGCGCTGAGGGGAAAATGCGTGGTGTTTTCAAACGAGCTTTTTGACGCGCAACCGTTCCGGCGGTTCGTGTTTCGCGGCGGGGCGTGGCGGGAGTTGGGCGTGGCGATGGATGGGGAGACGGAGGCGTTGCGTGAGTTGGGCGTGGCGATGGATGAGGAGGCGGGGGCGTTGCGCGAGTGCGAAATGCCCGGAAGCGCCGATCCCTGGCACGACATCGGGACGGAATCGCCGGACTGGCGGGGCGTTGCGTTCCCGGAGGGATATCACCTCGATTTGCCGTTGGAGGCGGTGATTCTTGCGCGCGAAATCGCCGCGCAGCCGTGGCACGGGCTTTTTCTGGCATGCGATTACGGCAAGAGCTGGCGCGAACTCATCGAGGCCACGCCCGCGGGGACGGCGCGCGCCTATTTCCGCCACACGCAATCGAATGACCTGCTGGCAAATCCCGGGGAGCAGGACCTCACCTGCCACATTTGCTGGGACTGGCTCGTGGATGAGTTGCGCGAGGACGGATTCGTTTTGCCGGAGCCGCCGGAGCCGCCAGTGGCGTCGCAGGAGTCGTTTTTCGTGCATCATGCCGGCGATTATCTTGCGAAGGCGTTTGCCGGTGACGCCCCGCTCGCCGCCGCCGCGGGCACGCGAAAGCGGGCGCTGATGCAGTTGCTGCATCCCGCGCACATGGGGCAGAAGTTTCAGGTATTGCACGCAGTCAGGGGGCCGGAGGCAGGCAACAGGGGGCCGGGGACAGGCAATGCCATTTCCCAATGAAATGCAGGCACGGCGCCATTCGAAGTGATGAGTTGGCGCAGCGGGAGAAAAATCCGGATGCGCCAGTCAGTGCGCGAGTGCGCAGGGAGGGAAGAGGGAGTAGGGAGGAGGGGGAGGGAGGGAGGAGGGCGCAAATGCCAGACCGAGGTTGACCCACGGCTGCAGGAGGCGTTGGAAGGATTGGTCGTGAAATCCATGGTTTAAACTGCGGAATTTAGGATTATCGCTTGCGCCTTTTTTCGGAATGAGATGTTAAGTTTTATTTGTGGAAACAAAAACATCTAAAATTCCCAGATTACTCATCCTGACGCTGCCGATTCTAACGATTGGGCTGCCGACTGCCGCCGGTTTATGCGCGCAAACGCAAACGCACGCGCACGCGCAACTGCAAACACAGCCGCAATCGCAATCGGACACGCAACCGGACGCTGTCGTCACCCTGCCTGAAATGGCGGTCTACTCGCGGCGTGTGGCGTTGCAGGAGCCGTCCACCGCCGCCTTTGCCATGCCGGTGTCGGCGCTCGGTTTCGAGCCGCTCGTCGACGTGCAGGCGCGCAACATGGGCGAGGCGCAGGCCGACATTACGATACGCGGCGGCATTTTTGAAAACACCGGCTTCCGCGCCGGGGCCGTCCCGCTCCACGATCCCCAAACCGGACACTACTCCGCCGAAATCCCCATCGCCCCCGCGATGCTCACCGCGCCCGGCATCCTCACCGGCGCCGACAACGCCCTCGGCGGTTGGAACGCCAACGCCGGCACCATCGCGTATCAATGGCGGCGCATCACCACCACCGGCATGGCAAGCGTCGCCGCCGGCGCCCACGACACCGTGCGCGGCGAATTCTACCAAGGCTATGTCGCGCCCGCCGCCACGGGCATCCTCGGACGCCGGCTCGCCTTTGACGTTGCCGCCGCCCGGGCTGATTCCGACGGTTCGCTCCCGTGGGGCGAATTACGTTTCTCACGATACAACATGCGCTTGCAGCTTTCAAAAAGCGTCAATTATTATAATAAGGGACAGAGACTTGACGCCCAAACCCAGCTTTATAACCACGCCCAAACCCAGTCGCAAACCGACCTTTTTGTCGGCCGTCAGGACAAGTTCATCGGCTGGCCCAACCTCTACACTCCCTACGCCGGCGTCTACGAAACCGACGACATGCGCACGACGCTCATCGCGCTGAACCACTTTGAAAAACTCCCCGCCGACGGCGACTACCTCACCCTCGGCGGCGCGTGGCGGCGCAACGAAGACCACTACGTCTTCAACCGCGCCGACCCCGGCGCCCTCAACCCCGCCTTCGCCACCGGCCCGGCCTGGCACACCGCGTGGACCTGGAGCGCCGGAGCCGAAACGCTGGTATCCACAAACCAACTGCGCTGGCGCGCCTCCGCCGCCTTCATTGCCGACAAACTCGAATCCACCTCGCTCATCCACGGCCGCTTCAACACGCGCAGCCATTGGAAACTCATGCTCGCCCCCGAACGCACCTGGAACTTCGCCGCCGCACGCGCTCTCACCGTCCGCGCCGGCGTGTCCTGCGACGACACCAACCGCGATGACGCAGCCTGGTCGCCCGTCGCCGCAATCGAATTTCGCGGACTCAACAAACACATCAGCCTCCTCCGCCTCTCCTGCGCCGCCTCGTCGCAAGTTCCCGACTACACCGCGCTCAACTCAAACGCCTCCGCCGGACTTTTCCGCGGGAACCCAAACCTCGGACGCGAATACGCGAACAATTTTGAAGCCGGCGTGCGCGCCGCATGGGGCGCGTGGACGTTCGACACCGCGGTCTTCCATCGCCGCGACCGCAACCTCGTCGATTGGGTCTACAGTGCGGCGCTCCCCAACGCCCGCGTCGCCAGCACCGTCGACGTCGGCACGCTTGGCTTCGAGCTGACCGCGCGCTACACGGCAAAGTGGGGCGGGTTCGTGCTTGGCTACACCGCGCTCACCAAGGATTCCGACTACGGCGCGCGCTCCGATTTGGTCGACGCCAGTTTCTACACGCTCAATTACGCCAGACACCGCCTCACCGCAGCCATCGTCGCCCGCCCCTGGCGCGGTTGGGAAATCCGCCTCGACAACGAAGCGCGCCTCCAGCAACCCAACGCCCTCCGCCGCTCCTCCGACGAAGCGCTCCTCACCTCCGCCGGCATCTACTGCACGCCGTCCGTCGCCGGCTGGCGCGGCCTGCGTTTCTTTGCGCAAATCACGAACGCATGGGATTCCGATTTTGAGGAAATCCCCTCCGTCCCCGCCGCCCGCCGCCAATGGTGCGCCGGCGCCATGTGCTCATGGTAAACCAAACCCCATAGGATGCGCTCAGGAATAACATACCTATCTTTAACTGATGTTACGCAGGCTGATGTTACGCAGCCGACAGATTTCGTAGGGCCTGACCTTGCGTCATGCCGCGCATACATGGGAGGCCATACTGGTAATTCGCGGCCTGACACAAGGTCAGGCCCTACGTGCAGGGCAAACGCATCTAAAAAAGATAGCTTATTTTCCCCTAAATAATTGGAAATAATTTAGTTATGTATTTATTGGAATGAATTAAATTCAGTGGGCCAGGTATCCTTTTCCGTCTTAT
>JAISGL010000159.1 GCA_031263125.1 Opitutaceae bacterium
AACACCATCACGTAGCGCCCCTGGTGGCGGACGACGCCGGCGTTGAACACGAGCGTGGCCGGATAGGGCGCCTGCCTGCCCGTGAGCACGGGATTGGCGGGATGGCGTTGGAGGGCGGGCGGAGCGGATGGAGCGGTCATGGAAAATCGTGCGGGTTGCGGGCCGGGAATGTTGCGGGCCGGGAATGTTGCAGGCTGGGAATGTTGCGGGTCGGGAATGTTGCGGGCAGGAATGTGAGTTGAGTTTATTGCGAGGCGAAAAACATTGCACAACCCTTTCGTTACTCTTACCGAAGAGTGAATTGTCGTCCCGACACAAATTTTTCCCGCAATGAGCCAGGATGCCACCTATGTCACCCAACGGCAGGTCGCCCGTCGCGCGGGCGTCCACCAGACGACCGTCTCGCTTGTTTTTCGCAATCATCCCTCGGTGCCCGAGGTCACGCGCCGGCGTGTGTTGCAAATCGCGGAGAAGCTGGGCTACCGGAAACATCCGCTGCTCGCGGCGCTGATGAGCACGCATCTGCGGCTCGGTGGTGGCGCGGGCAGTCCCGTGCTCGCGTTTCTGACGGATTTCGAGACGCGTGATCGTTGGAAGGAATCACCCACGGCGGTGGAGATGCTTGCGGGTGCGAGCGAGCGGGCGCGGGAGCTGGGTTATCGCGTCGAGGTTCACTGGCTCGGTGATCCCGGTGTTTCGCCGTCGCGTCTCGCCGCCATTCTGCGCGCGCGCAACATCCACGGTCTCATGCTTGCGCCGACGCACGCGCCGCGTGGGTTTTTCGAGTTCGATTTCTCGGCGTTTTCCGTCGTGCGTTTGGGGGCGAGCAGCGAGCGTTCCGCCATCATGGGCGTGATGCACGATCATTTTGCCGGCATGGAAACGGCGCTGGACCGTTGTCTGCGCGCGGGGCGCCGCCGGGTGGGCGTGACGCTCATGATCGGCGCGAATGAAATCGTGCGCGACAAATGGCTCGCGGCCCACGCGCTGGCTTGCGGGAGACGGGGAGGGCCGTCGCGGTTGCCCGTGTGGCAGGGGACGTTTTCGGAGGGAGATTTCGGGGGGTGGCTGGACAGGCATCGTCCCGATGTGCTCGTCGGCACTTTCGACGATGGTCTGCGTCGCTGGCTGACTGCGCGCGGGCTGGAAGTGCCCGGTGATCTTGCGCTGGTTTCGCTGAGTCTTCCGTCGGATGAGGATTTTTTCGCGGGCGTTTACCAGCGTTCCGGTGCGATTGGGGCGCGAGCGGTGGACTTGCTCGTCGGCGCGTTGAATCACAATGACACCGGCTTGCTGCCGATGCGGCAGACGTTGCAGATCGAGGGGGAATGGCGCGGAGGGAGGTCGTTGTTCGCGGAATCAGAGCGTGGTTATTCCAATGCGCGGTCAAGTTGAGACGGATTGAAGGCGCGTTTTCAATTTGAAGGCGAATTGGAAGGCGAATTGGAATTGGCAATGCCCGAATGGATGTAATCACTGGGCTACAATGCGGGCGTCTGATTATCGGACAATTCGCGGTCATGGTTTTCTGGAGATGTTTTGATCGTAACTAAGCCGAGCGCTTTGCGGAGCGTCCGGTCGTCGAGCGCCCTGGCATAAGAGACCGTTTTAAGGGTGATATGGATTTGATCGGTGGATTCGCGTTTGATTTCCAATTTCATGTAGCGCGAGCCGACCTGCGCGCAGGCCCAATAAAATGCGCGGGCCGCTTCGACGCGGTTTTGCGTGATGGCTTTTATGCCACGTGAGGACAGATATGCGGTGAATGTGTCGATGACTTTGTCGTAGGGTTCATTTGTCCAGTAGCGGCATTCTTCTTCGAGCAACTGGCCGTGATTTGCGGTTTGTGAGAAGGGGATGGCGTGGTGTGAGATGCCGGGCAACAGCGGCGTGTTGAGTATGATTTCCGAGAATTGCAGGTATTGATCGGTTGCGCAGGTTTTGCGGGTGGCGCTCCGTTTCCATGTATAACTGAAGAGGGCTTCGTCGTAGGCGAAGCGGCAGGTTTTGCAGACGAGTTTGGCCGGGCCTTCGAGTGTGCCGCAGATGCCGGGCGGGCCGACGTCCCAGATTTCGAGGGCGTCAACTTTGCGCCGGTGTTCGGCGGGGTCTTCATCTTCGGAGATGCCTTGGACAACGGGAATGCGGGCGAGGGTTTGGTGTCCGAAGGCGCATTGAGCCGGCTCGGGTGGAGCGGTGAACATGTCACGATTGGGAGTTGGATCGATGGCGAGAGGAATGACGCGGATGGGAGCGCGCCGGATGGCGATGACGAATGCGGCGATGGCGATGATGTACGCGCACCAGCGGAGCCAGGGAAATTTGCGAGGTGTATCGGCGGAGGCAGACATGATATGATGCGTTTTGGATATTAACGTTAACGCACAGGATTCGATTTTATTAACGAATGTTACGCAGCCCGTAGGGCCAGACCTTGTGTCAGGCCGCGAATTACCAAAGTGGCCTCCTTCGCGAGCACGGCCTGACACAAGGTCAGGCCCTACGAAAACTGCCGACCGCGTAACATCAGTTATTAACTAATGTTACGCGAAGGCCAGTTTTTGGCAGGGTATTACTGCCGGGGCAAGCCGGAGACCTGCCAGAAATTAGACGGTGGTCGGCCTAGATTCGGAATATCACGAAGAGTTCCACAGGATATTCCAAGAGAACTGTCGTTATATCAAAAAATTTGGTGACATCTCGATTAATCCCTCGCAAACGCCCGCGGCGAACCCGAAACCTACTGATTCCGGAAAGATTATTACATTAGCGGTCCCCACGAAGTCCACGTCACTGAGAATCTTTGTAGCACTGCCATTCTCTGAAAAGAGCGGGAAATGGCCCACGGGATTCTTTAGCGAGGTTCTTAATAATCTTATCACGCCTGCTGGAGTGAACGCAGGTTTTAAAGTGGAAACAGCGAAGAAAGATGGAAGCGATGTTATTCAAGCGACGATAATTAACGATCTGCTAAACGCAGATCTCGTCGTCTGTGATTTCTGTGATTTGACCGATCACAATCCAAATGTTCTATTTGAACTCGGAATGCGGATGGCATTTGAGAAGCCCGTGGCGCTTATCCGTGCACAAGGCACATTGCCGATATTTGATGTAGATAGCATGCTTCGTGTTTGGGAGTATAGTCCGAATCTCTGGCGGTCCACACTGGAGAGTGATATCCCCGCCCTCACCGTGCATATTAAAGGAGCATGGGAAAATCGGAATAGCAATAAATCCTATCTTCAAATATTGAAAGAATAAAAATGAGCCTAACAAGGCGATGCAGCCAACTCCGATAGCTGTCACGCAGCCTACTGACGCAGGCTGCGTGACAGCTACCTTCGTGGCTCATTTGTAGCGTTCGGCAAAATAAACCCAAACCACCAAACCAACATGCAACAACACATAGACATCAATGGCGACTCCGGTGTTGCCACGTATGAAATCGGAACGGACTCCATCACTGTCCAGTTTAAGGATGGAGCGACCTATCTTTACACAAACGGAAGCGCAGGAAGTTCCAACATTGAGACCATGAAGCGCCTTGCGCGAGCGGTGCTGGGCTAAATGCCTTCATTGATCGAAATGTCAGAAAAGGATATGCCAGAAAGCTCCGCTGAAAAGAAAGAAGGAGCCGAATCAGGCGCTGGATCCCACACGGGTAGCCGTCACGCATCCTGCTGACACAGGCTGCGCGCCAGCCACCTCCATGGCTGAGCTTTGACGTTGATCTAGCTGCGAATAGACAAGCTTAAAAAACAAAGCCCGTCCCCAGTTTCCGCTTGGGATTTATGTTTATACAAACTTCCGTCGTTCGGAGGCACAGGACAGGGACCGGTCGTTCGGGGAACAAACGCGTGCGTAAGTTAGGTGGCGTGATCCCAGTGTCATCACGCATGAAAGCCAGAGATGCGGAGTTCTAAAAATCAGGAGTCTTTTTCACGTTCCGGCCACTGCTTTCCACCCACCTTCCCCTTAGCCCCACCCGTTGCGGCTCTTCCGGCAGACCAAACTCCCGCCGCAGCACCGCATGGTGCAGCAGGCGCACGCCGTGCCGCCCGATTTCAGACGGACGCAGCGCATAATATGGAAACGTAGATGCCTCCGCCCCGCTCTCATTGAGGAACACCGCGCGCACACCGCATTGTCCCAGCGTTTCCGCAATCTCCGGATGAATTGTCAGCACACCGTCCACCCGGTTTTGCCGCAACCATCCGCGCACGCGCGCACGCCCTCCCCGTGCGCCCTCCGGGCGGACCAGCGGTGCGTGGCGCGGCAGCACACCCGCGGCATAGCCACCCAGCCATTGTCCGCCCGTGCGCGCCTCCAAATGCGCGTCTACCACCAACGCCAGTCGCGCGCACCCGGACGCAAACAGCCGCTCGCAACCCGAAATCGCCCCGTGGAAATAATCCATCGCCACCGCATGCAACATGGGCCGGTGGGTGAGCGCGCCCAACGACACCGCCGCAAACTCCGTCCAGTCCCATCCGTCAAACTCCTGCGCGTGCTCCGACGGCCCGAACAGCAATCCGCGCACGCCGCGATGATACAGCACCCGGCTCAACCTCCGCTGTCCGGCGGTGCCCGCCGGCAGCGCGACATGCTCGCACGCATAGCCATTGCGCGCCGCCTCCTCGCGCGCGCCATCGAACACATCCCGGCTGAAAACCGTGCCGTCGCAATCCACAAACACGAGCGTGCTCCCTCGCGCCGTTCCGCCCCCGCGCTGGCGATAGGCCGCGAGCGCCGACAACGCCGGGTCGGGCCGGTATCCGAGCCGGGCGATTGCCTCCCTGATATTCTCTGCCGTCCCCGGACGCACGCCCGCCCCGCCGCGCACCACGCGCGACACCGTCATGTGGCTGACCCCGGCCTCCCTCGCCACGTCATGCAATGTCGGAAGATTCATGTCTGTTTTTGAATGTTAACGTGAACATTTTCCGCGCCTTCTCAAGCCTTGATCCGCGCATCAACCTGTCTTTCCCATGATCTCCACTTCTTCATCGCCCCCGGCGGCGTCCGCGCCCGCCCCCCTCCCGCCCAATTTCTCCGGCGTCGTCCCCTCGCTCGCGCAGGTCGCCGACTTCGGTCCGCCTCGCAGCGAAATCGGCGTCGGCTGCCTCATGCCCTGGCAGGGCAGGCTCTACGTGCTCAACTACGTCTCGCACCGCAGGCAGACCGGCACCGGCACGGGACTCAACATCATCGACGCCGATTTCCGCATGACGCGCTCACCCGCCGCCGTCGACGGCACCTACGCCAACCGTTTCGTCCACCACGAGAGCAGCCAGCTCATTATCGGACCGCACCTCGTCGACACGAAACACAACGTGCGTACTGTCGCCGCTCTCACCGAAACGCGCCTCTGCGGCACTGCCCGCCATCTCTCCAACCCCAGGAACCTCGTTTACATGCTCGGCATGGAGGGCGAGCTGTTCGAGCTAAACGTCCGCACGCTCAAAACGCGCCGGCTCTTCGACCTCACCAGGGAACTCGACACGCCCGGCGAGGGCAGTTGCCATTTCAAGGATTGCTACAGCTACGCCGGACGCCTCGTTGTCGTGAACAACGACTACCACGCGCCGGACTTCCTCGGCGCGCGGCGCGAGGGCACGCTGGCCGAATACGACGGCGCGAAATGGACCGTCCTCGAACGCAAGCCCTTCGTCGCCGTCAACGGGCTTGGCCATCTCGGCGGCACGATTTTCGCGTCCGGCTGGGACCGCGCCTCCGCCATCCTCAAGGTCTTCACCAAAGCCGACGGCATTTGGCGCACTTACCGCCTGCCCAAGGCCTCGCACACCTTCGACCACAAGTGGCAGACCGAATGGCCGCGCATCCGCTCCATCGAGCACGAACGTTTTCTCATGGACCACCACGGCATGTTCTACGAACTTTCCCCTTGGGCCTTCGGCAACCGCATCTGGGGCATCCGGCCCATCTCGACGCACCTTTGGGTGCATGGCGATTTTTGCTCATGGAAAGGCATGCTCGTCATCGGCGCGGACAACACCAGCCACGAATACGGCGGCAACCTCCAGTGCGCCGAGCCGCAGTCCGGCCTTTGGTTCGGCCACACCGAGGACCTCTGGAAACGCGGCAAGCCCGGCGGCTGGGGCGGCCCTTGGTGGGACGACGCCATCGAGCCGGACGCGCCCTCCGATCCTTACCTGATGACCGGCTTCGATAAAAAAGTCCTGCACCTGAGCCATGACGCCGGCGCCACCGTGGCCTTCACCGTCGAGGTTGATTTTCTTGGCTGCGGCGAATGGAAAACCTATGCAAAAATCGAGGTTCCCGCCAACGGCTACGTCCCGCATGTTTTCCCGGACGGCTTCAGCGCGCACTGGCTGCGCGTCACCGCCTCCGCCGCCTGCAAAGCCACCGCACAGTTGCATTATACATGATGCAAAAGGGCGGCGGGACAATCCGCCGCCCTCCTGTTTTGCCTGTCTTTCGCTATTTCACCGCCCCGGCTCCACACGCGTCGCCGGCGGTCTTTTTCTTCCAGTTGCGATACACTTTTATAAACAGCAACACGGCCGCAAACTGCCACGCCGCGCTCCACGCGTAGGCAAATTGGTAGTTATTTACCCAGTCAAAAAACGGTCCGACCACCAAATTAAGCAGCATCACAAAAACGGTCGCGGAAAGTGTCTGCGCCGAGCAGAATTGCCCCATCTTCGCGCGCGGATAAATCTCCACGTTCATCACACCCCACGAGATCGAAAACAGAAAATGGCACAGCGTGATCAGCCCCATGAAAATGAGCATGGTCGCCGGCGTGCGCAGAAAGAAAAACGATGCCACGTTCACGCAAGCCCACAGGGCCATCGCAATCGGCATCATGCGCAGTGATTTGAACTTGTCCACCAGCGTTCCCAGCAAATATCCCACGACCACGATTCCCAGTTGCGGCCATGCCTGCATCTTCCCGATCGTGTCCATGCTGAAACCAAGCGTCTCCTTCCAATGAAAAAGACGGAACGTATTGGCGACATTGCTTCCTTGATAAACAAGAAACGCCCCGTAGACCCACATATAATAAGGATTAAGATAACACTCCTTAACATACAAACTGACCGGCCCCAAAATTCTTTCATACCACTTTCCCGTCTTCTTTGGCAACGGCTCAGGCGGTGGATATTCCCCTTCTTTCACTACCAACAAACTCACAATGTAGCAAACTGCGCATGCACCGGCCAATCCGCCGTATATCCATTTCATATTGTGCTCTGCCAGGCCAAATATCCAATAGTTCCAAACGAACTGCTGTATCATCGTAACGATGCGTAAAATCGCATTGAAACGTCCCATCACCGACTTTGGAATCACATCGATGAAAAACAGGGTGAAAATCGCCAGGATGAAATTATTAAAAACACCGGAGACCACATAACAAATGCCGATCGCGGCCACCGCGCCGCGCGCCGATCCTGTCGGAAACCAGCCGGCGATAAACGGCAGCCCCGAAAACCAGCCCCAAATGTCCGGCATCCACGGAATCAGCCCCATGACGATCACCATCGGCGGCGTGCATATCAAAAGAAACGGCCTGCGGCGGCCCCACCGCGTGCGCGTGCGGTCCGACCACGTGCTCGCGAGCGGATTGATCCAAAACGTGAACAACGATCCCAGTGTGCCAAGATACAACGCTATTTCCGTGTTGGTCGCCCCATGGCTGCGGATCAAAATGCCGGTAAGGTTCGGCTTGATCTGCTCCATCAGCATCAGGAAGAAATCGTTGAACATCAGCCATCCGAACAAAACCAGCAGCCCGCCCTGCGTGTAGCGAAGCGTTCCAACTGTCCAAAATTTCTTTCCGGTTTTTTGGTCTATGACGACATCAGGCGGGAGTTTCACGGTGGGTATGGATGGCATGGTGACAATTGTTATAAGATGATCCGCTGCCTGGCCTGGGCATTCACAAACGCCGCCGGGCCTTTGTTGCCGCGAAACACGCGGACTTCGCCGCGCCCGTGCGCGTCCAGGCGGGCGTCTGTGCCGGTAATCGTGAGCGCGACCTCCGGCCCGTCGCTTTCCAGCCGCCATTCGCCATGCGCGAGGCGCCCCGCGCCCATGAGCGCGAGCACCGCGCGCCCTCCGCCGAGCATCAATCCGCCTGCGGTCCCGAAAAACTCGTGTTCCGTGTCGCGGCTGCGAGTGAGCACGTCGCGTCCAAACCACACCCGGCTTACCATGCTGTCCGCACCCGACACACGGACGCCCGTGATGCGGCCGGCTGCGTCGCGCAGCGCCTCGGCGGCCACGCGATCGCGCCCGCCGGAGGACAGAGGCTGCAACACCGCCAGATATTCGCGGGCTCCGCGCGCGATGACTTCGAGGTGTTGCATCGCAAACCAGTCCGTCTGCGCGCCCCGGTATTCAAAGATGGGAAGTTCATCCACTGTCGCCGCGTCCATTTGTTGTCCGGGGAACAGCACCTGCAAATCGACTCCGAAGCGCCCGGGGAAAACATAGCCGCCCGTCGCGTCGCCCGTCGGCGCGCCGCCCACAACCTGCAAATGCCACTGGCTCGGTATCTCCGGCGGCGCCGTAATCGCGTCGTGCACGACCAGCGTGCATCCGTCCAGCCACGCGAGCGAACGCACCACACCCGCCGGCGCACGATAGCGGCGGAGGCAGTCCGCGATGCGCTCGCGGCTTGGTCTGTCGCCACACCAGACCGGTTCACCCGGCGGCACCGGGCCCGCGTGCGATCCTTGGGTGAACTGAAACGCTGGCGTCGCCGTGAAGACTTTTTCCAGGCGTCCTGCCATCAGGGGCATTTTCACGTCGTAAAAAGAAAGCGTGCTGTGCCGCCAGGCCTCGCCCGCCTCGCCACCGTCGAAGAGCAACGGCTTGCCGTCGGCGAAGAAAATGATGCCGCCCTCGGTGCGGTGGTAGCGGTATCCGCCCGGTCCCTGTTTGAGCAGCACGCAGCCTTCGTGCTCCGTGTCAACTCCGTGGCGCAGCATCGCGCCGAAGCCTTCCAGCCGGCGGCTTTCCAGCCGCAGCGCGGGCGCGGGGGGGATGTCAGCCTCCTCGATCACCGTAAAAAACAGCGGCAGATTGCCGAATGTGGCGCTCGTGTAGATGTCGTGGAAAAGCTGTTCGCCCTCCTGCTCCACTGGCGCGGCATGGTCCGTGAGCAGGCGTTTGCCGTCGGCATTGGAGAGGAAATAGGCGTCGAGCAATTCGCGGCCGAACGCCCTGTCCGCCTCCGTCGCGCCGGTATCGCGAAACAGTTTTCCGATCGTCGCGTAGTGTTCCGGCAGCCAGCGTCCGATGGTCGCATGGTCGCCGATGGGCGCGATTTTGCGCACCTTCTCCACGCGTGCGAAAAGTTCCGCGCCACTCTCTCCCTTGCCGCCTTTCGCGCCGTCGCGCATCACACTGTAGGATACCGGATGCGGCGGCAGGAGCAGGTGGACGCCCCAAAACAAAAATTCGCGCAGCATCGGAATCTCGTCCAGTCGCAACCGCCCGTGCGTCACCAAACAATGCACCAGATTCATCCGGCACTTCGCCGCCTGCAAATAATAGCACGCCGGATTTTCATACCACTTGCCGCTGCCCGGCGTGCAATACACACGCAGCGAGCGTCGCGTGACATCAAGCAGGTGCGCGCGGAACTTTTCCGCGTCCGGGTGTCCGTCGAACACCGCGCACACCGCGCCGACGATGTCCGTGCGGTCGGCTTCGAAGTTGGCATTCCGCGCATTGAAGCGCCAGTTCATGAAATCGGTCTCGATATACATGTGCCCCATCAGCACGAGGAAATCACGCACCGTGCGCTCCTCCTCCGCGCTGAACACGCCGCTCGCCGCGATCAGGTCATATTCCTCCGCCCACTCCGTGATCGGGCGGCCCAGCACCGGCGAATACATGTCGGACCAGTCACGCCCGAGCAGCACCATGCGGCTGCGCACCTCGGCGACGCACACAAGCTCGATGCGTTTGCGCCACGCCACAAGCGGATCGCCATCCACCGCGAATGCCAGTCCATTCCCCGGACCGCGCACCTTGCCCCCGGCGATCTTTTTCCACAACCGCGCGAAACGCGGCGAACGGCTCTTCTCGCGCAAGGCAATCAATTGCCCGCGCTTCGCCACCACATGCGGCCGCTCAAGCGCATCCGGCACATCGAAATGCCAGTCCTTGAAATCCTGCAAGCGCGGCGACGAATACGCATGTTGCACGGCGGAAAACTCCTTCCTCACGCCGTCGTTCGCTTCCAAGTCCGACACGAACAAACCCCATTGCCGCTCGCCGTCAAAAAATCCAAAGCGGAAAAACGCGTCGCCGTCAGCGCCCGTGTGCGCCGTGATTGCCGAAACCGACGACCCGAGCATCTCGGGATGGGGCCAGTCCAATTCGTGGTTCGGCCTGCCGTTCTCGTCAACCGGCCCTTGCGCGATGCGTTCGAACTCGCGGTCAACCCACTCGCCGCGCCGCAGCGAAAACACGCCGATGTAGTCGCGTTCGTCGAGGCCGTCCGGCGTCATCGCGCAGCCGAAACACTGCGGAGGCACCCACCACGGCACCGACTCGACCATCTCGCCGTGCACGGCGTCCTCCTCCGCCAGCGGCCACCAGTGGCGTCCTCCGTCGGGATTTTCACGCGTCCAATTCCGGAACACACGCCCGCCCGAAAATTCCCGCAGCGAAAATTCAAACGCCGCCCCCTCCAGCGCCGGCGAAATCTCCCGCACACCGAGAAACGCCTCGCCCGCATACGCCGTGAGCACGAGCGTGTAAACCGCGCCATTGTTAAAAACATGCCCGCACCGCACGCGCGCCATCACAGGCCCGTCGTGTTCGACACACACCTCGCGCCTCACAACCGACACGCCCTTTGGAAACACAAACCGCCCGCGCCCGCGCCAGCGCGCATCCGCGCCGCGCACCGCCACGATTGGTGGCGCATCAAGGGCGGCGTCCGGCCCGCTGATGCAAAACTGCGCCGCGCCGGTGTCGATGATCCACCTGCCATTTCCCGCGTCCGATTTTACCAGCCGCAAGGATGCCTCTCGCGCGTATCCACCGGGAGAGGACGCGCCTGCGGCGGCACTCGAATAAATCCCGACGCAACAATCCGACCGCGCGGGCAGCGCCACCATGATGACCACCTGTCCGTTCACGATTTGATGCGGCACTGCCTCGCCCGGCGCGCCGTTCCCGCCCGGCGCGATTTCCACGCGCAACCACTCGCGCGCGGCGTCGAAACCGTCCGGTAGTTTCAATTCCAGCGCCTGCCGCCTGAAATCATAATAAAACGGATTGTGCAGCCGTTGTTCCGCGCGTTTTTTCCATTCGCGTCCATCCGCGACGCGCGTTTCCGGCAGCGGGCTTTCCCACGTGTGCGACGGCACGCTGCTCCATTCGCCGGCGATGATGCGGCCCAGCTTTGTTTCCCTGCCAGCCCGCACAACAATGGCCCGCTCCACAAAACGCGTCGCGATCGCGTGCTCGTCCGCGTCGAGCGTGACGGCTAGAAACTCCATCACCCCCTCGGGCGTGTCGTGAAAACAAAACGCGCCGCGCCCATCGGTTTGCGCCGTCAGTTTTCCCATCGGCCCGATGACCGGCAGATAGTCGGCATCCCAACTCACATAAGTTGCCGGATTCGCATGTTTCACGCTCACGGGCAAACCGAGCGTCACCGTCACATGCGCTGCCGGCGAGCCATCCGGCATCATGATTTCGCCGCTCACACGCCCCTTCGCCCCGGACATTTTGCCTTCCGGGGCGACCGCGCTTTTCTCCGTCTCCAGTCCCTCCGGAAACGTCAGCCCGCGCTTTTTTAAACTCGCCCGCAACGCATCGCGTTGCGCCCCGGTCGTCGCCCCCGTCAATGCGGTCGCATACCTTTCATTTGCCAGCGCCCGGTATTTTTCCTGGTACTCATCGAGTGTCAGCCCCGCCTTTGCCTCCGCGGAAATGCGATAGCTGCTCTCGCGCACAAGACCCTGCGCGTCCTCGGCGAGCCGCAGCGCCACCGCAAATGCCTCGTCCCTCAAAACGTCCGCATGTTCGCCAAGCAATGCCTGCGCCTCGAAAAACTCCGCAAGCGCCACATGCGCGTCGTGCAGCCCGAACACCGCGTCCGCCGTGCGCGTTTCCTTTCGCGCTACCAGCGCGGCGCCCGTGCGGCGCGCCGTTTCAAAACGGTGTTCCGCGAGCAATCGTTGCAGCATGGAAACAGTGGGATCGGGGGAGTGTGCGCGCATGAGGTTTGTTTGTCAGGAAGATTGCGGCGCACACACAAATCACAACCATGCGCATGTGCGCTGAAAACAGAATGCATACACGCACGGCCACAATCGCGATTGCAAGCTCTCATCCGGCGGGCCGCGTGCCTTCGGGCGGACCTTTGCGAGGCATGATTCTGTATAAGTAATGTTTTAATCGCCACCCGTGCTTTTCCGGATGGATTTGGCGCCACTCTTATCACATCCAGCCCAAAAACGATCCTGACAATGAAACATCCCGCATCCTCGCTCCCGCACTCCTGCCTGACCGCCGCCGCGCTCACGCTTTTCGCAATCACGCCGCTCCACGCGGAATTGCCGCCCGTAGCGTCCGCCGAAACGACGCTGTTCTCCGATGACTTCACCGACAACGCCAGCCAGTGGACTAACATCGCCGGCGTCAACGACCCTGGCAAATCCATCGTCAGACATGCCGCGCTCGCCGATTCGCTTTGGGGGCCGTCCATTGTTTCCGATGGCAAGGACGTGGCATCCTCCGTTTATCTCAAGCAAACCGCCGATCTCGCAAACGGTCCCATCTCGGTTTATTTTCGAGTGCGCGCGGAAAATCCGAAAGGCTCCGACGGCAGTCGCTTCGACATCACGCTCCGCGAATCCACCGGCAACCACCTGGTCACGCTCTCGCTCCGGCCCGCGATGCCGGGCGGCATAGCCTATCGTGATGCCGCCGGCAAAGGCACGCGCACCAACACCGCCAGCACGTCGAAACTTTTCAGGACGCCCGGCGTGTTTGTCTCGTTCAAGCTCGCGATTACCCATGGCCAGGACAAGTTCCCCGCGACCGCCGAGGCGTTCTATTATGACGAATCCCAAGCCGCCTACGTGAGCCTCGGCAAAGCCGGCGACCTTGTGAACCTCTCCACCGGCAAGTTCAACCGCATCGACATTGTCTCGCGCAACGGCGAAAAAGGCGCCACGTGGTTCGACTCCGTGGTCATCGCGCAAACCCTGGCAAAATGACCGGGGCCGTCATGCCGCCACTCCGCCGCCACGCCACGTTTCACGCTTCTCCCCATGTCCTGCCTATCCGCACAAACCACGCGCACACGCTGGCTGGCCGGCGGTGTTGCCGCCCTCGCGGCGCTTCTCGCCCCGATGATGACACACACCACCGCCAGCCCGCAACCATCCACGCCATCCGCGCCACGCACGACACGCGCCGATGCCACCATAGCCGGGTTCGCCGCGCGCGCCGGGGCGGGCGAACCGCTCTCCGTCGTGTTTTTTGGCGGCTCGCTCACTTGGGGGGCAAACGCCTCCGATCCCAACACCACCAGCTATCGCGGACGCATGATGCGCTGGTTGCGCGAAAAATATCCGCGAAGCTCCTTCACGTTCCATGACGCCGCCATCGGCGGCACCGGCTCCGCGCTCGGCCTCTTCCGCCTTGATCGCGATGTCCTCGCGCACAAGCCCGACCTCGTTTTTCTCGACTTCACTGTCAACGACGGCATCGCCGACGCCGACGACTTCAACCTCGCCAGCTACGAGCGCATCGTACGCGACCTCCGCGTCGCCGGCGCAGTCGTCATGCCCGTTTTCACCTGCATGCAGGCGCAAATGATCAGTTCCTCCTCAGCCCAGCCCGCCCGCATGGCCGCCCACCAAAAACTCGCCGATGCCTATGGCCTCGCCACCGCCGACATCATGGCCCATGCGCGCGCCGCCATCGCCTCCGGTCGCGTCGATCCGTCCAAAATGTATCCCATCGGAAAAGACCGCACGCACCCTGACGATTCCGGTTATGAAATCTTCTTTGAGGCCGTTTGCGACGCCTTTCTCCGCGCCGCCGCCCGACCGCGCGCCGCCGTGCCCGTCGCCATTCCTGCCGCGCCTATTTATCCCGATCTCTATCCCAACCGGACGCGCAATGTTCTCGTGAACCACCCGCTGCCGCGCGGGTGGAACCGGGTTCACACCTACCGCAACGCCATGTGGTATGACAATCTTTCCAGCCGCTGGATGGGCGACGTCGCATGTGCCGCCAGCGCCGACGCCGCCCCGCTGGAAATCAAATTTCGCGGCTCCTTCGTCGGCATGATTGGCGAACGCAGCCCGCTTACCCCGCCCTTCCGCGTGTGGATCGACGGCGCCCCCGTCCCGCAGCATAACTCCAAATCCGCCGACCCGTTTCTCTGGAATATCAATACCATGGTCTTCGACTCCGCGCTCAATCGCGCCGGCTGTCTTTTTGCATGGACGATGATCACCAAAAAACTTTCCGACGGCGAACACACGCTCCGCATCGTCCCCGATTTCACCAACGTCGCCGAGGGCGCCGAACTCCGCATCGAAAGCATCTGCTCCGCAGGCCGTTAACCTTGCCCAAAACTCCTTTTTATGAAAACCCGCCGCCTCTCCGCTCTCCTCCTGTTAGCCCTCGCGCTCTCCGCCGCCACCGTCCCGCTCCACGCCCAGCCGCTCAACCTCGGCGCCACCCAACTTGCCGGGTGGACAAACGGCGTCGAAACCTCGCTCACCCTTCGCGGAAACCAGACCGTCGTCACCTTCGGCGACAGCAAGACGCACGGCCCGCGCCACCTCCGCATCGCACTCCCTGACGCCACCCTCATCGGTTCTGTCATCACGCTCGGCGGCTCGGCGCTCTCCGTCCTCAAACCCGGCGCGCCCTTCCCCGGCGACCTCGGTGACGATTCGCAATGGATTCCCGCGCAGCGACTCCGCCCCGATGGACACCCCACGTCCGATGAAGCGATTGCCGGCGAAGCCGTCTCCGGCTACTGGCTCAACGCCTCGGCAAACAGGACATACACACAATTCGCCCTCTGGTCGCTCCCTCCCGGCACACAAACGCGGGCGCTCCGCATCACGCACACCGCCGCGCAAACCGACATGCAATACGCGGGCCAGCTCAGCGGTGTTTATCTTCTGCCCGCGCGCCATGCCAACATCGCGCCACTCGCCGGCGTCTCGGCCTCCTCCGAAACCCGGCACGCCACCCGCATCCAAAATGAAACCCACGAGGACGCCGGCTCCGTATGGGCCAATCGGGACTCCAGGCAAAAACCCGATGGCAACACCTCCGCCATCTCGCCTGAAAATCCCGCATGGATCACGCTCACCTGGCCTGCTCCCGTCACCGTCCGCCAGCTCGCACTTTTCACCCCCGGATTCTCCGCCGCCGATGTGCAAACCTACACCGGCCCCGCCGGAAAAAATCCGCGCGATGCTGCTGACGCCGCCGATTGGAAAACCCTCGCCGCATTTCCGAAAATCACACCCGCCAACCTCGCCCGCTTCGCGCCCGCCATGCTCGACCTCGGCGCTGACATCACCACGCGCGCCCTCCGCCTTCGCATCACTGCGCCCTGCCCGCCGGCGAACAACAACAGCGATCCGTCCCAGTCGGGCCGCCGCGTCTGGCTCGGCGAACTCATCGCGCTCGCCCCCATCGGCACGACACCGCTTGCAACCTACGCCACCGCGCTCACCGACGCGTTCGCCAAAGCCGACGCCGCACCCGGCGCGCATCCTCCCATCCCAATCCGTTTCACCCTCCCCCGCGCCGGTTTCGTCACGCTCGTCATCGAGAAACCTGACGGCACGCGCGTCCGCAATCTCATTTCCGACACGCCTTTCCCCGCCGGGGAAAACACCGCGTGGTGGGACGGCTGCGACGACCTTGGCCGCGATCCCGACGCCGCCATGCACGGCGTGTTCAACATCCCCGCGCGCCCCGTCGCGCCCGGCCAATACCGCGTGCGCGGCCTCGTGCGCGACGAGATAAAACCGCACTACGAGTTCTCCGTTTACACCACCGGCCACCCGCCCTGGAACACCGCCGACGGCGCCGGCGCATGGCTCGCCAACCACACCCCGCCGCAATCCGCGCTCTTCGTCCCCGCCGCCGAATCGCTCCTCGCCGGCGAGCCGCTCATGCTCCTCGGCTGCTTCATCACCGAAGGCCCCGCCGGCCTCGCCTGGGTCACGCTCGACGGCAAAAAACTCGGCGGCAAACGCTGGGTCGGCGGCAGTTGGACAGCCGCGCCCTATCTCGCGCGCGACACGGGCAATGATCCTGCGAAAAAAATCCCCGGCGACGTCGCCTACGTCGCGTCCGCATGGGAAACCGAAAAAGCATCCCGCATCCCCGAGCTGCGCATCACCGCCATCGTCGCCAACAAAAACGCCACCCTCGCCAATGCCCACGATGCCTTCTCCGGCAAGGACCGCGAAATCCTCAAGCACACCCTCGGAAAAATCCCCGGCTCCGGCGTGTTCCAAGGCGGCGCCAATGAACTCGAGACCATCGTCAACAAGGAAGTCGGTGGCATCGCCGCGCACAACGGGATCATCGCCGTCAGCCTCACCGCAAAAAATCAACTCATGTTTGTTGATGCCCGCGATGGCCGGATTCTCGGCGCCACGCCCCTCGACGCCCCACGCGGACTCGCCTTCGACGCCCAAGGCCGCCTCCTTGTCCTCTCCGGGAAAAGCCTTGTTCGCTACGATTCACTCTCCGACCTGAACGCGCTCCCCGCCCCCGTCACACTCGTCGCCACCGGCCTTGAAGCCCCCGCCGGCCTCACCATCGACCTCGACAGCCCGCAAAGCGCCGCCCCCGTGCGCGGCTCCATCTACATCAGCGACCACGGCGCGAGCCACCAAGTCAAAGTCTTCGCACCCGATGGCAAACTCCTCCGCGTCATCGGCCGCCCCGGCACCCCTGCCGCCGGCCCTTACGACCCGTTCCACATGAACCACCCCTTCGGCCTCGCCATCGATTCGCGCGGACGCCTCTGGGTTGCCGAAAACGATTTTCTTCCGAAACGCGTCAGCGTCTGGACGTCCGACGGCAAACTTGCGCACGCCCTCTACGGCCCCGGCAAATACGGCGGCGGTGGCACGCTCGACCCTGTTGACCGCACACGCTTCTACTACGCCGACGAAAGACACGGCGCGATGGAGTTCCGCATTGATTGGGACAAAGGCTCCTACGAACTCGCCCGCGTCTATCACCGCGCCAGCGCCGCCGACATGCCCCTCGCCTTCCGCAGCGCCGGCCCCGAAACTCCGCTCTACCACAAAGGCCGCCGCTACTTCACCAACTGCTACAACAGCAATCCCACGAACGGCCACGGCACCGCGTTTCTCTTCATCGAACGCGACGGCCTTGCATTCCCCGCCGCCGCGATGGGCAGGGCCGCTGACTGGGCCATTCTCAAAACCGACGCCTTCAAAGTCCGCTGGCCCGATGACATGGACCTCGACGCAAAATCCGCCCGCGCCAACGCCTTTTTCATCTGGCAGGACATCAACGCCGACGGGCAGGCACAGCCCGATGAAGTCACCTTCATCAAGGGTCAGGCCGACGGCATCACCGTCATGGCCGACCTCTCGTTCTGCGTCGCCCGACTCGGCAACGACACCGAGGGCCGCACGCTCCGCTTTGCACCCTCCGGTTTTACCACTGCCGGCATTCCGCGCTACGACATCGGCAAATACACTGTCCTCGCCACCGGTGTGCAGAAGTCCGCCTCCTCCGGCGGCGCGCAAGCCCTCGTCTCGCCGCTCGACGACGGCTGGGTCTCCATCACGCTCGGCATCGCGCCCTACGACCGCCTCTCCATCAGTGGCGCGCAAAACGCCGCCCCGAAGTGGAGTTTCCCAAATCCCTGGCCCGGTCTCCACGCCTCGCACCGCGCGCCCCCGCCCGACCGCGCGGGCCAGCTCATCGGCCCCACACGGCTCCTCGGCGGCTTCTTTGATCCCGGCAAAAACTCCGACGCCGGCCCCCTCTGGGCGCTCAACACCAACCACGGCCGCGTGCATATTTTCACCCGCGACGGCCTGCTCGCCGCCACGCTCTTCGAGGACATGCGCAAAGGCAAAATCTGGCGCATGCCCTCCGCCACGCGCAACATGCCCCTCGACGACGTGACCCTCGGCGAGGAAAATTTCTGGCCCACCATCACCAGCACCTCCGACGGAAAAGTCTATATGATTGACGGAGCCCGCAGCGCGCTCATCCGGCTCGACGGCATCGACAGCATCCGCCGCCTCCCCGACGCGACGCTCATGCTCACCGCCGCCGATCTCGAAAAAGCCAACACTTGGCGCGCCGAGGCCGAGGCCGCCCGCCAGCGCACCCTCGGCAGCGGCGTGGTTGAAATCCAAATACAGAAAACCGGCGCTCCCGACTGGAACGCCGCCCGCTTTGTGGACATAGACAAAGCCGGCGTCGCCGCCTACTTCAGCTCGCAAAGCAAACCCTACGACGTGACCGCCGCCCTCGCCATCAGCGGAGACCGCCTCCACGCCCTCTGGCGCACCGGCGATCCGAAACTTCTGGCCAACACCGGCGGGCAACCCGTCGCCCCCTTCAAGACCGGCGGAGCGCTCGACATCATGCTCGCCGCCGACCCAGGCGCCGATCCCGCGCGCAAAACCGCCGTTGCCGGCGACCAGCGCCTCCTCGTCACGCTCGTGAAAGGCAAACCCCGCGCGCTCCTCTACCGCGCCGTCGTCCCCGGAGTGAAGCCGAAAGATCGCGTCCCCTTCTCCTCACCCTGGCGCACGATATTCTTTGATCGCGTGGACGACGTGACTCCGCAGCTTCAATTCGCCGCCGACCAAACCGGCGCCTACGAGATCAGCATCCCGCTGAAAACCCTCGGTCTCGACCCCGCGCAAATAAAACCCGGCGTGAAACTGAAAGGCGACATCGGCATCCTGCGCGGCAATGGCAGCGAAACCACCGCACGCACCTACTGGCACAACAAAGCCACCGGCATCGTGAGCGACGTTCCCGACGAAGCCAGGCTCACTCCCGCCCTCTGGGGCGTGTTCAATCTTAAGTAAAGGAGCGCGGGCATCCCGCCCCGCACCGCATGCCATGCGCACCCGAAAATTAACCATGAAACAAAAACTCCTCCGCACTCTCGTCCTGTCCGCATCCGCCCTCCTCTCCGCGCACGCCATCCGCGCCGCCGGGGACGACACCAGCGCCACCATGTCGCTCGTTGAAAACGTCACCGTTGTCCCCGCGCCCGGCCCAGTCGTCATAGACGGCCTCGACGACGACTGGGATCTCTCCGCTGGCATGTGGAGCTACAATTCGCCTGACCTCGTTGACACCTATTCCATCTGGACGCACCTGATGTGGGACGAAAAAGGCATCTACTACCTCGCCCGCATCCACGACATCGACCCGATGAAAAACGCCACCAAAGGCAACGACTTCAGTCGCTCCTGGCGCGGCGACTCCGTGCAACTGCGGACGATCTTCGACGACAAGTCGCCCGACGAGCACCAAATCCACATCACCCTCTATTATTCCACCGCCGAGCAAAAACCCTACATGCTCGCCCAGCACGGCGGCTGGCGCGACCAGCCGCCCTACGACAACACCGGCCCCGCGCGCCCCGACCTCGCCAAACGCTTCGGCGACACCATGGAGTCCTTCGGCGGCAAAATCGCCATCCGCGCCTGGGACAATGGCAAAGGCTGCAACATGGAAGCCTTCATGCCTTGGAGCTATCTCCGGCTCGGCGGCAAACCGCTCGCGCCCGGCGACGCGTTCGTCCTCGGCTGGGAAACCATGTGGGCCGCCAACACGCCTCCCGGCGAAATCCCCGAATCCAGCGCCAGGCACCGCCTCGCCGACGGCGTCAACACGCCCGCCGCCAACCGCACTTTCATGTTCCGCGCGCGCAGCCAATGGGGTTCCGCCACCATCGCGCCCGCCGGCAAACTCAACATCACCGCCGCGCAACGCGTCCTCCAGCAGCAACGCCTCGCCTCGTTCCTCAATCTCGACACCGCCGGCTCCATCGCAATCACCTACGCCCTTCCGTCCTCCGCGCCCGCATCCGCCGGCGCCGGCGCGGCCGCGCGCGAAGTCACCATCGCCATTGACAACGCCAAAGGCGTGCGTGTCCGCAACCTCATCGCGCAATACCCGCGCACCGGCGAAAAAATCACCGACTGCTGGGACGGCCTCGACGACGCAGGCAAACCCGTCGCGCCCGGCGGCTACACCGCCATCATCGCCGACCACGCGCCCATCAAACTTGAACTTTTCACCACTGTTTACAACGCCGGCACGCCACCGTGGTCCACCCTCGGGAAAAGCGTGGCCTGGGGCAGCGACCACGGGGCCGCCGCCGCCATTGCCACTCACGGCAAGCGCGTCATCGCCGGCTTCTCAATGCCCGAAGCCGGACGCGGCATGTGCAGCATCGACCTCGACGCCGGAGCCGAATGGAGCACACGCACCTCCGCCGCCGACCTCGTCGCGACCGACGACTATATCTACGCTTTCGAATTCGACATCTGGCAGAAAAAATACCTTGTCTCGCGCGTCGACCCGAAAACCGGGCGCACCGCGCCCTTCACGCTCGCCGATGGCCGGCAACTCGTCTCGCGCGAACTCGCTCTCCCGCTCCCCAAACTCGACCTGGCCGCCGCCACCGCCGTCACCGAAGGCCTCGCCCGCGCCGCCTACGCGCAAAGCATCTCCATCGCCCTCGGCGACCATGCCCTCTGGATCCTCATCCCCGGCGAACAACTCTTCAAAATCGACATCACCACCGGCGAAATCATCGGGAACCATCCCGCTCCCAATCTCCGCGCCATACGCTCGCGCAACGAAAAAATCTACGCAGTCCTCGCCGGCAAAACACTCTGGCAACTCAACACCGTCACACTCGAACCGGCAAAAAAACTCCTGGACATCTCCGCGCTCAACAAACCCGGCCGCATCGCCATCTCGCAAGACGGACGCCGCGCCGCCATCTGCGACACCGGCGCAAACCAAGTCTTCGTTTACGACCTCCCCTCCTCCGACACCGCCGCGCCCGCCAGTCCGTCCGCCACCATCGGCAAACCCAAGCCCGGCGCGACCGACCGCGCCGCCGGCCCCTTTGACCGCGACGACATCATGCTTCCCGTCTCCACCGACTTCGACGCGCGCGGACGCATCTGGATTGCCGAAGGCACCTTCAACGTCCACCGCGTTTCCGTTTGGAAAGCCGACGGTGCTTTCGACGACGAATACTGGGGCGGCTGCCCCTACGGGACCACTCACGGTTACGCATTCCCGCACGACCCCGCGCGTTTCATTGCCATGGGCGTTGAGTTTCAAACCGACGGCAACATCGCCCCGGCGCGCCGCAAATCCGCCGAAATCCCGCTCTATTACCACCCCGCGCTCGTGCGCACCCAAGGCCAGATCCGCCGTATCACCGACGCCGGCGGACGCATCCACGAATTCGCCTTTGCCACCGGCCCCACCGACCAGCGCGCGCTCGTCATCTGCCGCCGCGCCACGAACGGCGAATTTGTTCCCGCCGCCGCTCTCTTCCCGCCCATGGACAGCCGCGTCCGCCGCGATCGCACTCCCCTCGGCGAATTCCTGCCCGATTCCAAACAACCCTGCGCCTGGATTGACCGCAACGGCAACGGACGCATCGAACGCGACGAACTCATCACCGACGGCGTCGCCTTCAAACCTCACTACTGGTCGCCCGGCTGGGTCCGCCCCGACATGAGCATCTTTGAACCCGGACTAAACCTCTATCCGCTCCGAAAAATCGACGCGAACGGCGTGCCCGTTTATGATTTCAAAAAACCGCGGCACGCAAAAAATTGCATCACCGTTATCGAACGCCCCAGTTCCAACGGCACTCCAGTCATGGACGACGCCGGCAGCATCACCGACGGCATCAGCTACCACACCGCCGACGGACGCCGCGGAGCCTACCCGAATCCCCACGGCCGCTGGGATGCCCCCGCTGCGCGCGCCGGTCTCATCGTCGCCCCCTTCCGCACCAACGGCGTCGTTGAAAACATTCCCGGCGTCGGCAGCGCCACCATGCTCCAAGGCGACCGCGGCCAATGGTTCATGATGAGCTTCGACGGCCTCTACCTCACCTCGCTCTTCCAAGACCTCAAGGGCATCGTCACCATGGACGCCACGCTCATCGGCGGCGAAAGTTTTGGCGGCCACTTCTGGCGTGTCACCGACGGTCCCATGAAAGGCAAAGTCCTGCTCCAAACCGGCCAGGTCGGCTATAGCATCTTTGAAGTCAAAAACCTCGACACCATGCGCCGCCAGACCGTCGCGCTTGACGTCACCGCGGACGACATTGCGCGCGGCCAGGCTATCGCGGCCTCGCGCAAAAAATCCGCCGCTGTCGAAGCCCCTCTCGTCATTACCAAACGCAAATCCGTCCCCGTTGCCGCGCCCGCGCCGGCACTCGCCCGCGACGATGCGCTCGTGAAGGGCGCGCCTTTCACTCTCGTGCAGGAAACCGGCAATGACTCGCGCTGGTTTAAGGTCACGCTCCTTGCCGGCACGGGCGAACTTGCCCTTGCCTGGCAGGTCGCCGACCCGTCCCCGTGGAAAAACGGCGCGGACAATTTCACGCACGCCTTCATCGGCGGCGATTGCCTCGACCTCAAGCTCGACATCCCCGGACGCGGCCCCGTGCGCCTGCTCACCGCGAAAGTCAACGGCGCCCCGCACGTCATCTACTCGCAAAAAACCGCGGCAAAGAAAGAGAACCCGCAAACCTATGTTGTTGGCAACAACCTCGCCAACGCCCGCGTCTTCGACGTGGTGAAAATCCTCCCCGATGCCAAAATCGACGTGCAGCTCGCGCCTGGCAACACCGGCTACACCGCGCTCGTGCGCATCCCGCTCGCCACGCTGGGTCTCGACGGGAAAAAATTGCCGGAAACACTGCGCGGCGTCGCCGGCGTGATCTACTCCGATACCGCCGGCGCGAACCGCGCCGCCCGCCTCTACTGGCACGACAAGGCCACCGGCATGGTCAGCGACGTTCCCACCGAATCCGACGTGAATCCGGCGCGCTTCGGCGACATCGAAATCAAATAAAGTGGAAGCGGCATCCTGCCGCTTTCCTTGATTCTCTCAAGCAAAGCGGCGGGACGCAGCTTCCACTTTAATTGCCCATGCCTCTCGCCCGTCGCTTTCCGCAAAACCCACTCATACCATTTCCCAATGAAATTCCTACTTTAGGTAGGGCGGTTTCGCCGAAACCGCCCTACCCGCCAGAGTCTGTTTTTAATTCAGAAATGGTATCATCCGTCCCATGCCCGTGCTCGCGCCCGAAAAATCAAAATGCCAGGGGAAATCGGCATGAGATGCGAGGATCCCGGGCGTCCTTGCCAAATGGCGTGCCGGCGGAATGCGACGCGAGCCGTCACACATCTACCGGACGCCCTGCGCGATCCGATTCGAAACTCGCGTCGAGCACGCGCTGCACCTCGGCGCCGCGGGCGAAATCCGGCTGTTCGCTCCGGCCCGTGAGAATGCTTCCGATGAATCGCTCGTAGTTCGACGGCGTCGGCGGCGCGGCGACTTCGCGCCAGTTCGCTTTGTCGAGGTCGCCGTCCGCGCAAATGCGATAACTATCCGTGGATTTTTCGGAATCGATTTCAACCGTCCCGCGTGTGCCGGATATTTTCAGGAAAAGCCGGTTCGCATGGCCGCCCGCCCAGCGCGTGGTGTGAATTGTGCCGAGCGCGCCGTTGGCAAACTCGACCGTCATCACGGCGGAGTCGTTGGCGTCGAGCGTGTAGTCCCCGATCCTGTTTCCCGGCGTCTTGCCGAATGTCCTGAGCTTGCAATACACGCGCGTGACCGGTCCCGCGGGATACGTCGCAAAATCGACGATATGCACGCCGATGTCGCCGAGCACGCCTTTGCTGCCATGCCGCGATGAAAGGCGCCACAGCAAGGCGGGTGATGTGCGCCAGTCGCCCCACGCCTTGCTCACGAGCCATGCCTGCAAGTAACTCGCCTCAACATGACGGATTTCACCGATGCCACCGGCACGGACCATCTCCGAAACAGCCTGGATGCAAGGCCAGTTGCGATAGGAAAAATTGACCATGTTGACGACCCCGGCCCTGTGCGCCGCGGCGACCATCGTCATTGCCTCGGCATGATTGAGCGCGAGCGGCTTTTCGCAAAGCACGTGTTTGCCTGCTGCGAGGCACTGGAGCGCCAGCGATGCATGAAGACCGTCGGGCGTGACGATGCTGACCGCATTTACACCGGCCCCGGCCAGCATCTCGTCCGTGCTCGTAAAGGCATGCGGAATACCGTGCGCGCCGCAAAATTCCGTCACCCGCTTCCGATCGACATCGACCGCCGCGACGAGTTTGCATCCGGCGATTTCGCGAAACGCCTTCGCATGCGTGTTGCCCATGCCGCCCGTGCCGATGATGGCGAGGCGGACCATCCCCTTTTCCGGCAATGTATTTTTCATTGTGTGTTTGTTTGTGCCACTAAGGGATCGAGTAAAAGTAACCTAGCTGTTATCTCGACTTGATAAAGGGCACTTTTAAAAAGTCATTTTTTAACCACGGATTACACGGATTATCACGGATAAGAAAAAGACTGGTCGAGT